>JANYGV010000095.1 GCA_025359285.1 Burkholderiales bacterium | reverse complement strand
TGCGGACAATGGGTGGGCATCACAAAATTCTGGGCGTTCTCGGGACGGTTCGCATAAATCACCGCCGCGACTTCCGGGATCACATCGCCCGCGCGACGCACGATGACGGTATCGCCGATTTTCAAATCCTTGCGACGGATTTCGTCTTCGTTATGTAGCGTTGCATTCGACACGGTGGTGCCGCCCACAAACACCGGCTGCAGCCGCGCCACGGGTGTGATTGCGCCGGTGCGACCGACCTGCACATCAATACCCAGCAGCACCGTCGTGGCTTCTTCAGCCGGAAATTTATGCGCGGTGGCAAAACGCGGCGCGCGCGAAACAAAGCCGAGCTTTTCTTGCGCCGCGAAACTATTCACCTTATAAACCACGCCATCGATTTCAAACGGCAGCTGCGGACGGCGTGCGCCAATATCCTTATGAAAATCCAGCAGCCCTTGCAGGCCAAGCACCACGCGGCGTTCACGCGTCACCGGAAAGCGCATCCTCTCCAGCCAATCCATCATGGCGGAATGCGATGTCGGCAAATCCGCGCTGTCAATCGCACTGATGTCGCCTACGCCGTAAGCAAAAAAAGCAAGCGGGCGCGAGGCCGCGAGCTTCGAATCGAGCTGGCGCAGAGTGCCCGCCGCGGCGTTGCGCGGGTTCACAAAGAGCTTGTCGCCTTTCGCGGCTTGACGCTCATTTAAGCTCACAAAATCTTTTTTTAGCATCAGCACTTCGCCGCGCACTTCCAGTAATTTAGGATTCAGCCCGCTGACTGAATTCAGCGACGCCAATGAAAGCGGGATCGTGCGCACCGTTTTCAAATTCTCCGTGACATCTTCGCCGACTGCGCCATCGCCGCGCGTGGCACCTTGCACAAATACGCCGTCCACATAAGTCAAACTAATCGCCAGCCCGTCAAATTTCGGCTCACACGCGTACTCGATTGCGTCAGCTGCCATACCCAATCCTTCGCGGCAACGACGATCAAAATTTTGTGCATCTTCTTCGGTGAAAGCGTTTCCCAACGACAACATCGGTACGCGGTGGGTGACCGGCTTGAAACTATCCAGCACTTTGCTGCCGACGCGTTGGGTGGGCGAATCAGCCGTGGCGAGCGTAGGCTGAGCCGTTTCAATTGCGACCAATTCATTGAACAGCGCGTCGTATTCCGCGTCCGCAATCGTCGGCTGATCGAGCACATGATATTGGTATAAATGCTGTTCGAGTGTTTGCCGCAGCTCAGCCGCGCGTGATGCCGCTAATGCAGCTGGAGCCGCTGGAGCCGCTGGAGCCGCTGGCATTGAAGTCGATGCGGCCTCGTTCCGTTCAGCTTTCATGGTGATACCGACTGCAATTAAACGTACAACCGCAGCGCGGTGGCGCTGCCCGGCTCGATCCCTTTGGCTTCCATTTCGGTGGCGATATGAACGATCGTATCGGCAATCACTTTGCGGCCATTCGAGGTCAATACGCGGCGATTGTCATCCACTACTTCGCCCTGAAGAACATCGGCAAATTGCTGGCTCAGATTAAACATCTGCTCAAACACGCGGTGAGCGTTCAAGGTTCGCGGCACATCAAGCGCGAAGGTAATGCCTTCGATATAACCGGTGCTGCGCTTGATCCCGGGCGGCTCGGCTGGGTCAAAATTACGCAACGTAAACAGCAGGTGGCCATGGTCATCACGCATTACATATTCGCCTGAATCGATAGCCAACATGCCTTTGGATTCAGCCAGTCCGCGCAGCTTGGTGACGGCAAACGTATTACCATTTTTGCCCACCGCATTAACCGCGATTTCAATATCGGTGTCCGCACAAAAAGCATCAATCGCCTGCGCACGCCGGGCCGCCACATTAACGTCTTCGCGCTGGGACACCGCATTCACGCTGGCAGAAAACTTGACAATTAAATCGTTAAATACAGCGAGCGTGGCATGGTCAATCGCGCCTTGGCGATCCGCCAACTGGCAGCCCGCGCGCAACTCGCGAAAACTATCTTGCGTATCGCGCAAAATGCCCTGCCACAAACCGCCCACCAGTCCCTCCCAGCGCACGCCTTTACCGATTCTTTCGGTATGAACCACCATCGGTTGATACTGGCTGGGGCCAATCGCCGCATCCGCCAGCACCAATGAAATCGAATCGATTTCCGGATGCAGCGGTGGCGGCGGGACGCGGTGCACCGCATCAAATGGGTTCGCGGATGCCAGCTTGCCAATCGGCGCCAGATCGTCAAAATCATCATCAACCATGGGCGCTGCCGCGCTGGTTTCGCGCGCAGCGGGAGCACGTGTATTCATGTCACGGGCAGCGGGCATTGTTGGCGCTGCCGTTGGCGGCGTTGACGTCGCAGCAGTCGAAACACTGCCAATGTGCGGCTCCACCCGTTCGGCTCGGTCAACCATTGCGTCACGCTTGGCCGCCGTAGCGCTTGCGTTCGCGCCGCCACCCGCGCCGTCGATCAACACATCAGGATGGTCGGTTCCAAACGCGCGTTCGGCTTTTCGCTTGTATTTATTTTCCTGCCAGCGGTTGTAGACCAATATGCTCACGACGACCGCGGCGGCCACACCACCTATTGCCAGTTGAAAATCGCTTATCATTTCGCGCTCTGTGGGCCTGTGAAAAAATTAATCATTTAAAATTTGATTATGCGGCGGCAGAAACAGGATCATTCGCCAAAGACAACTGCGCCTGACCCGGATTCGGATTAACCGCAAATCGCTTCGCCGCATTAATGTCCACTTCGACAATCCGCGATACGCCCGGTTCATTCATCGTTACGCCTACGAGTTGTTCGGCCATTTCCATCGTCACTTTGTTGTGGGTGATAAACAAAAATTGCGTTGAGACCGCCATCTTTTTCACCAGCGCGCAGAATCGGTCTGTATTCGAATCATCCAGCGGCGCATCGACCTCATCGAGCAAACAAAACGGTGCCGGGTTCAAACGAAATAACGAGAATACCAGCGAAAGCGCGGTCAACGCCTTTTCACCGCCCGACAGCAGCTGAATAGACGAATTTTTCTTGCCGGGCGGTTGGGCGAAAACCTGCAAACCGGAATCGAGAATTTCATCGCCCGTCAATCTCAGGAATGCATTGCCGCCACCGAACAGCGCAGGGAATAATTCCTGGAAATTTTTGTTGACGATATCGAACGTGTTTTGCAACAAATCGCGCGTCTCGCGGTCAATCCGCTTGATTGCAGACTCAAGTGTGGCAATCGCTTCGTTCAAATCCGCGGATTGCGCATCCAAAAATTCCTTGCGCACGTTCGATTGTTCCAGCTCTTGCAGCGCCGCCAGATTCACCGCACCCAGCTCCGTGATAGCCTGATTTAAACGATTAATTTCGGCTTGGTAGGCAGTGGAGCGCGCCCTCTTTTCTACCATGTCGGCCAGCTCTTCCAGATTCGCGTTGGCCTCAGTGAGCTGCTGGGTGAATTGCGCTTCGTTGATACGCGCTTCCTGCTCTTTCATGCGCAGTTCAGTCATTTTGTCGCGCAGTGGCTGCAGGCTGCGCTCAACGTTCGCCTTGCTCTCTTCCAGACCTTTAAGTTTGCCGGTGGCCGCTTCCATCGCGTCACGCGCATCGGCCAGCGCCTTTTCGCGCTCAGTGCGGGTGGCGAGTGCGGTCTGCAATCGCTCGCGAATATTGCCTTCCTGCAAATTATCCAGCTCCGTCGAGAGCGCAAGCCGACTCGCCGTGACCAGCTCAAAGCGCTTCGATAATTGCGCGGTCATTTCGGTCAGCGATTTAATCTTGTCGTGACACGAACGCTCAAAATAATTCGCTTCCTGCGCGCTGCGTTCAGCCGCGCTGACGCGTTCGCGCGTATCTCCGAGCGCACGTTCGGTTTCTTTTTGTTTATCTTCGATCAGCATTAGCGCATCAGTTAATTCGCCGATCCGATTGCCACCCTCTTCTAACCGCGCTTGCGCTTCCAGCATCTCGGACCGCTCTTGCTCCATTTCGTCGTCAATTAGCGCCTGCTCCTCGTGAATCGAAGCGCGGCGGCCTTCGGCCTGCGACGCTGCTTGCGAGAGCTTCAGTGCTTCCATCTGCAATCGATGTTCGCGATTTTTAGTTTCTTGAATCGCCGCGCGCAATTGGCGCAACGTTTCCTGGGTATCGGTGAGACTGGTTTCAGTTGATTTTTGCTGAGCTTCCAGCACATGCCGCGCTTCGATTTTGCCGGGCAGCTCGATCTTCAGCGACTCAATTTCGCGCTGACGCTGCAATACGCCATGCAGCTCTGATTGCGGGCCGTGAAACAGCAAACCGTGCTGCGAATACATGTGACCATTGGCGGTAACCAGCACCGCGCCCAATGGTAGATCTGGTAGCTGCGCCATGCGCGCACGCGCTTCCGCTTCGTTTTCCAGCACAAAAACATTCGCCAAACATTCGCGCACGAATGGCAGCACCCCGGGATTATCCGACGTTACCCATGCAGAGAGTGGCGTTAGTGCTTGGGTATGTCCTAGCGCCTGGGCGTTTTGCGTCGCGCCATTCTCCAGGAACAGCGCAACGCTTCCGGGCGGTGCATCTTCGGCCATGCGGTCAATCGTGGCAGGCTCCGAGACCTTGATCGCGTTCAGTTTCAGGCCAAGCGCCGACTCCAGCGCGTCCTCCCAGCCTGCTTTAACTTTAATTTGCTGCCACAAACGCGGCGCATTATCGAGATGATATTTTGACAACCACATCGCTAGGCGATTGTTGTTGTCCATCCGCGCTTGCTGGTTTTGCAGCGCGAGCAATGAGGCCTCAATGCGCGCCAGTTCGCGCGTCATATTGCCCAAGGCATCAATTGATTTTTTGCGGGCCGCTTCAAGTTCAGCAAGCTTTGCGTCCGCCTGCACCATCTTCTCTTCGCTGTGCAGCAGCGCTTCTTGCGCCTCCGCGCGTTCGCCTTCAATGCGCAAAATCTCGCCTTCGTCCGGCACCGCCAATGCCATATTCTCAGTGGTCAAACGGGTTTTGCGCTGCTCCAACTGCGAGAGAATTTTGAGCGCGCTGGATTCGCGTGCTTCGTCCAACGCCTGACCCGATTCTGCCTCGCGCACACCGTTTTCAGCCGCGCGGGTTGCGGCCACCGTTTCGCGTACTTTCTCTTCGAAGCTAGGCACCTCGGCACGCACCGTTTCGGCACGTCCGCGGGCCTCGGCGACGCGATCCATGCCGCTCGCTAATTCACGATGCCAGCGTTCCAGCTCAGCGCTGGTGGCTTCACGATTCATGTCCACTTCAGCGACCTGCTGGGCGAGCGCTTCGACTTGCGCAATCAGACGGCGTCGATTGTCGGATAAATAGCTGATTTCTTGTTCCAACTGCACCACGGCGCTATTGGATTCAAACATTCCGGATTGCGCGTTGGTCAGCGCATCGGTTTCGGTGTAATGATCCTGACGCAGCTTATCTAGGGCGGTTTCTGCTTCGCGCAGCTTGGCAGTTTCGCCTTCAAAGCCGGTCTCGGTTTTGATGATTTCATTTGCATAGCGCAGCTTGGATGCGAGCGCCTCGCGTTGCTTGGTGAAAGCCCACAAATTTTCATTGAGCTTTAATTCACCGACGAATTCGTTGTACTTTGCGGCCACTTCTGCCTGCGCCGCGAGCTTTTCAACTTGCTTATCGAGCTCACCGCGGATGTCATCGACGCGATGCAAATTCTCTTTTGAATCTTCTAGCCGCGATTCAGTTTCGCGGCGGCGTTCACGGTATTTCGATACGCCCGCGACCTCTTCCAGAAATATCCGCAGCTCTTCCGGCTTCGACGTAATCACCCGTGAAATCATGCCCTGCTCGATGATCGCGTAGGCGCGTGGGCCCAGACCCGTACCCAAGAACACGTCGGTGATATCACGACGGCGCACATGCTGACCGTTGATGTAGTAATCCGAATTGCCGTCGCGCGACAGCACCCGCTTGACACTTAGCTCGGCGTATTGGCCCCACTGCCCGCCGATGCGGCCGAGTGAATTATCGAACACCAGTTCCACGCTGGCGCGAGCGACCGGTTTACGCTGCGTGGAGCCGTTAAAAATAACGTCCTCCATTTTTTCGCCACGCAAATTTTTAGCCGATGATTCGCCCAGCACCCAGCGCACGGCGTCAATCACGTTTGATTTGCCGCAACCATTTGGGCCAACCACGCCGACCAGCTGGCCGGGCACCGCGATCGTGGTGGGGTCAACGAAGGATTTGAAACCCGCCAGTTTGATCTGAGTTAGACGCAACTTAATTTCCTTATGCAACAACGGCAACGACTGCTTTAATGGTGAAAACCCGCCAGCAGCGTGGAGCATGGCGGGTTTGATGAAATACAATAACGAATTCTAACGTAATGCACCCCTATTTCCCATTTTGGCCACTATGACAAACCATCGTAAAACAGAAAAAACATCAACAAAATCCGCTAAGTCGTTGACCAGCAAAGAAAGAGCGGCTCACCTTACCCAATTAGGCGACATGCCCACGACACAACCGGTCAAGGCATTGGAAGTGTTTATCAGCCCCGCACCGCACCGCGATTTTTTGATTCACATGCAAATCCCCGAATTCACTTGCCTGTGCCCCAAAACCGGCCAACCCGATTTTGCGACGCTCTATCTGGATTACATCCCGAACAAATTATGCGTAGAGCTAAAAAGTTTGAAACTTTACGTCTGGTCATTTCGCGATGAGGGTAAATTTCACGAAGCGGTGACCAATGAAATTTTGGACGACATCGTGGCCGCGACCAAGCCACGCTTCGCCAGATTGACAGCAAAATTCTGGGTGCGCGGCGGCGTCTTCACCACGGTCGTGGCCGAGCATCGCGCCAAAGGCTGGAAACCCGCGCCCGCAGTTGATTTACAGGCTTTTTCGGATGAGAAAAGTGTGACGGAACGACGTTGACCGCACAAACTGGTGATTGCGTAGACAAGCAGCATGGCTATCGGATTTGCAAATCACTCACTACAAATTCACAGCAAGCTCATCCATGGCAGCTTTTCGCATTAGTACCGAACGAACCGAATTAGACCTCCCACTCGTCCATCGCTTTCTTGCCGAGCAATCGACCTGGGCAAAAAATATTCCGCTCGCCACGCTTGAGCGCGCAATAAAAAATTCACTTTGCTTTGGTGGCTATGTCGGTTCAGCACAAGTCGCTTTCGCGCGAGTCATTAGCGACTATGCGACGTTCGCCAATTTGGTCGATGTATTTGTGCTGCCTGAATTTCGCGGAAACGGTTACAGCCGAGAATTGATGCAGGCGATTATCGCGCACCCTGACCTGCAAGGACTGCGTCGAACCACACTCGCGACCGGTACCGCCCATGGCCTTTACACCCAGTTCGGGTTTACGGCGCCGCTACGGCCCGAGTCGCTGATGGAACGCTATTTTCCAGATGCCTACACACCGTAGACTGAATTTTACTCATACCCACGCTCACACTCACACCCGCACCCACACTCAAGGTCTGCCAATACTATGATCCGTCCACAACGCCTTACCGCCAAACTTGATGGCGAATTTGTGGTTTTTCTGATTGGCCTACGGGTTAATCAACCGCTAAAATTCTACAAATGGCTGCCGGTGTTTATGGCCATGCCAAAAATGTTGACCGAGCTTTATCGGCAACCGGCGCTCGGGTTTCTGCATGCGGAGAGCTGGTTTGGGCGCACCACCATCATGGTGCAATATTGGCGTTCGATGGATCAATTATTGGCCTACGCAAAAATGCGCGACGCCGCGCATTTACCGGCGTGGCGAGCGTTTAACAAAGCTGTGGGCACGGATGGCAGTGTCGGCATCTGGCACGAGACTTATGCGGTCAAACCGGGCGGATATGAAAATATTTATATCAACATGCCGCCGTTCGGGCTCGGCCGTGCGGGCTCAGTGCAGCCTGCATCGGGCGCGCGCGAGTCGGCGGCGGGGCGACTGCGCGAACCATAAACCAAGCACCCAAAATAACGCGCCTTAGTAAAGCCCGTTGATAGCGCGCGTTGGTAACGCGCCTCGGTAACACGCCCTGGGCTGCCATTAGGCCGTGTGAGCGCGCCGCCACTATTCAAATGGCCTCAATCGAGCCTGAACCTTTCACCACCCGATCAACCTTCTTCGGCGAGCCCGCGTAACGAATTTCACCCGAGCCGAGTACACGCGCGGTGATTTTTTCAGTGGCGTGCACGTCCGCCTCGCCTGACGCCACCACCTTCACGTCCACCTCGCGGGCGATCAGTTTGCTGGCGTGTACATCGCCGCTGCCTGAAATCTCGATAGCCACTTTATCGGCACTTCCGGCGGCCGAAATATCGCCTGAACCGTTTAGCGTGATGCTCATCTGCCCTGCATGCAGCGCGCCGAGCCTAATGTCGCCGGAGCCCTGAATTTTCGACTCTATTGATTGGCTTTCCACATTATCAATCGCCATATCACCCGAGCCCGAAATCGCGATCCGGAGTTGATCCGCGCGAATTTCCTTGAACTTCACATCGCCAGAACCTTCGATGGAAATATCGAGTTTATCGCTCTTGAACTGATCGCCAAATACATCACCTGAACCTTTGATCTTGATGGCGTTGAGCGATTTCACGGTGACTCGAATCTTGATTTCTTTTTTCGTCGAGAAGCCGCGACTTCTATCGCCCTCCACCACCAGTTCATTGTTGACCACCCGCGTGCTCAGTAGCGGCAAAATATTGTCATCGGCCGTAATCGTCAGCGATTCTGTGGGGCCTTGCGATAGCGTGATGATCGCCGGCAGCGACAATGTGAGCTGTGAGAAATTGCTCACCGCCCGTGATTCTTCTTTGATGACGCCGGAGCCTTTGGTTCGATTTTCGCCATAACTGGTGCTGTG
>JANYGV010000070.1 GCA_025359285.1 Burkholderiales bacterium | reverse complement strand
GTGATTCACCACTACCACGCGATCCGCGACTTCCAGCGCTTCTTCCTGATCGTGGGTCACGAAAACGCTGGTGAGATTGATCTCATCGTGCAGGCGACGCAGCCAGCGGCGCAGCTCTTTTCGCACCTTCGCATCAAGCGCACCAAACGGTTCATCCAGCAATAAAACTTTCGGCTCAATCGCCAATGCACGCGCGAGCGCGATGCGCTGACGCTGCCCACCGGAGAGCTGATGCGGATAGCGATCGTGCAGCCAATCGAGTTGCACCAGCCCTAACAGTTCATGTACCTTGCGCCGAATTTCTTTTTCGCTCGGGCGGGTTGCACGTGGCCGTACGCGCAAACCAAACGCAACGTTTTCAAAAATCGTCATGTGCCGAAACAGCGCGTAATGCTGAAATACAAAGCCCACTTCGCGTTCCTGAACACGGGTATCGGTGGTGTCTTCACCGTTAAAAAGTACGCGTCCGGTGTCGGGTTGTTCGAGCCCTGCGATGACGCGCAGCAAGGTGGTTTTACCCGAGCCGGACGGGCCCAAGAGCGCGACCAATTCACCCGGCACAATATCGAGGCTCACGCCGTTTAGCGCATCGAATGTGCCGAAGCGTTTTGAAACGTCTACCACCTGGATCGTCATGGTGATTTCCTCATTGTGATTCTTTCAAAAAGCGATGCTCAATAATGGCTTTCACGATTAATGTTACGACTGCCAATCCGGCCAGCAATGAGGCGGTCGCAAAGGCGGCGGCGAACGCATATTCGTTATATAAAATTTCCACATGCAAAGGCAGCGTGTTGGTCAGCCCGCGCACATGGCCGGAGACGACGGACACCGCGCCGAATTCGCCCATCGCGCGTGCGTTGCACAGAATCACGCCGTACAGCAATCCCCATTTCACATTCGGTAATGTCACGTACCACAGCGTTTGCCAGCCGCTCGCGCCGAGCACCGCGGCGGCTTCTTCTTCGTCGCGGCCCTGCGCTTGCATTAGCGGAATCAGCTCGCGCGCGACAAACGGAAAGGTGACAAAAATAGTCGCCAGCACAATGCCGGGCACCGCAAAAATAATTTTAATGTCGTGCTCTGCCAGCCACGGGCCGAGCCAGCCTTGCAGGCCAAAAACCAGCACGTAAATCAATCCTGAAATCACCGGTGACACCGAGAACGGCAGGTCGATTAAGGTAATCAATAAACTTTTCCCGTGAAAATCAAATTTCGCAATCGCCCATGCGGCAGCAACGCCGAAAATCAGATTAAGCGGCACCGAAATCGCAGCAGCAATCAAGGTCAATCTGATCGCGGACAGTGTGTCGGCTTCGGTGATCGCATTGAAATAAAAGCCCGCCCCCTTTTTGAATGCTTCAACAAATACGGTCGCGAGCGGAATAAATAAAAATAACGCGAGATAGAGAAACGCGATTGTGCAGAGCGCAACTGGCACCCACGGGAATGGTTTGCGGCGTTTCGCGGGTCGGGTGTTAGCACCCGATTTAATCGCAATCGCGCTCATCACACTTTTTCCTCAGCGCGACGCTCACTGCGGCGTTCACGTGCCCACCATTGCGCGGTGTTAATCAGCAGCAACAGCAAAAACGACGCAACCAGCATCACCACTGCAATTGAGGTGGCACCCGCATAATCGTATTGTTCGAGCTTAGTGATGATAATCAGCGGCGTGATTTCTGAGACCATCGGCATATTGCCCGCGATAAAAATCACTGAACCGTATTCACCCAGCGCGCGCGCGAACGCGAGCGTGAAGCCAGTGACGACCGCCGGGAAAATAGTCGGAAAAATCACCCTTGATGCGGTCTGCCAATTGCTCGCGCCGAGTGATTTGGCGGCCTCTTCCAATTCGCGTTCCATGTCTTCCAACACCGGCTGCACTGTGCGCACCACGAACGGCAAACCGATAAACGTGAGCGCCACCAAAATACCCAGCGGCGTGAATGCGACCTTGATACCCGCTGCACTAAGAGGCGCGCCCAGCAAGCCGTTTGGGGCATAAATGGCGGTAAGTGCAATCCCAGCAACGGCTGTTGGTAGTGCGAACGGTAGATCCACCAGCGCATCAATAATGCGACGACCTGGAAATTTATAGCGCACCAACACCCATGCGACGAGCAGGCCGAATATGGCGTTAATCAACGCCGCGAGTAGCGCCGTACCGAAGGTAAGTTGGTATGAAGCGACCACGCGCGGCGCGCTCACGGTGGCCCAAAACTGCGCCCACGTCAGCGTGAATGTTTTGATAAACGCCGCCGATAACGGGATCAGGACGATGAGACTTAAATAGAAAACGGTGAATCCCAAGGCGATCCCAAAGCCCGGCAATATGCTGTACGCGCGCTTGAAATAAGCGTTTGAGGCTGGCTCTGTAATGGCGATGGGTGTCATGCGGTTATTTGCTACCCGGCTGATAAATTTGATCAAACGATGCGCCATCGGCAAAGTGCGTCTGGGTCGCTTTTGCCCAGCCGCCGAATGCCTGATCGACCGTAATTAAGTTGAGTGTTGGAAACTGCTTCTCGTATTTTTTTGCCACCGTCGCCGAGCGTGGGCGATAGTAATTGGCCGCGGCAATTTCCTGACCTGGTTCGCTGTATAAAAATTGCAAATACGCTTCAGCCGCTTGTCGTGTTTTATGTTTGTCGACGACGCGATCAACCACGGCTACCGGTGGCTCCGCGAGAATGCTGACAGACGGAATCACCACATCAAATTTGTCCGCGCCCAATTCTTTTTGTGCCAGTAGCGCTTCGTTTTCCCACGAGATAAACACATCGCCTACGCCGCGTTCGACAAACGTGGTGGTTGAACCGCGCGCGCCGGAATCGAGCACTAAAACATTTTTATAAATTGCTTTGACAAATTCACGTGTCTTGGTTTCATCGGCAAATTTCTTTTCAGCATAGCCCCACGCGGCCAAATAATTCCAGCGTGCGCCACCGGATGTTTTCGGATTTGGCGTAATTACACCGATGCCCGGCTTGATCAGATCGTCCCAATCCTTAACACCCTTCGGATTGCCTTTGCGTACTAAAAAAACAATCGTGGAGGTGTAGGGCGCTGCATTATCAGGCATTTTTTTTTGCCAGTCTGCGCCGAGTAATTTACTGTGCGCGGCGATCTCATCAATATCCTGCGCGAGCGCTAACGTCACCACATCGGCTTCGAGGCCGTCAATGACTGCGCGCGCCTGTTTGCCGGAGCCGCCGTGCGATTGTTTGATT
>JANYGV010000058.1 GCA_025359285.1 Burkholderiales bacterium | reverse complement strand
AGAGAAAAGTGCTCGGTGCCCGGCGGTAATCCTGCGGCGCCGGAGGTCAGCGCTTTCAACTGATCGTTCCACGCCGCCAGATTCCACAACTCAAAGTGGCTGCCTTGGCCGACCATCATGATTTGTTTTTCAATCCCGGCGTAGTTGCGCAACTCAGGCGAAATCAACATGCGGCCCGCGTTATCGAGTGTCAATTCTTCCGCAAAACCCATCAGGAGGCGTTTCCACAATGCAGCCGTGCGATCTAGGCTGGGAAACGCCATCAACTTGTCGCGAATTGGCTCCCACGCCGCCAGCGGGTACAGCAGCATGCAGCCTTCGGGATGCGCGGTTAGCACCAACTTACCCGCCGATGGCGCGCTCAAGGGGTCGCGATGCTTTACCGGCACGGCAAGCCGACCTTTCGCATCCAGACTGATTTGTGAAGCCCCTTGAAACACAGAAAAATCCCCCGCACGAATAGAAATGTTGGGCAAATAAATGCAGGATTTCTAAAATTCCCACTTTTCACCACTTGTGGACACTATAGGCAATAAAAAACCCGCGGTCAAGCGGGTTCAAGGATTTTTTCGTTATTTGTCAGAGACTTACACGCGAATCTTTAACTAAAATCCCTGTGGAAAACTTTGTTGATAATTAATAACATAGCCTTGAGACTTAAAGTAACTTGATAAGAAAAGATGCGAAGAATCAAATGTTTACTGTATTTTTGTACAGAATCGATATTTTTTCCAGAATTTCAATCTTGAATGTTAGCTAAAACATCAAACACTAGCTTTAGCTTACATCTCGAAGCATAAATGGCTGGGAAGGCTTGCCCAAGCTTATGATTAGAAAATCGGATGGGTGGCTAAGCTGCGTCGGGCCAATTGAGCCACTGCAAGTTTGGCACACGGAGAATTCCCGCACGTTGCGCGTCACCAGCGTGGCCTGATAGCGCAGCGCCGTGGCGGCTTCCTGTGGAAGGCGAAAGCCCGTAACGCAGCTCATATTCAACAGTAGCCGGCACGCCCACATCGGTAGGCCGCAGAGCCTGTAGACGCGGCACCACTTGCGAGTCGCCACGAAAGTAGTAGCGGATGGTGTTGCTATCAAGAATAAGCATAAAAAGCGATAAAAAGCCTAGGCGCGTCACATCGGCCGGCACTGCAGATTGGGTATGTTCGCGCAGCGGAAAATCGGCAAAACGCCCAGCCAATGATAAATAGTCTTGTGGCCGCTCATGAGCGGCGTATTTACGAATAATTTCCGCCACCCAACGGCTTTTCGACAAGCCGTTAGCCTGCGCGGCCTTCTCCACCAATGCTCGTGTGGCATCGTCTAAATAAAGCGTGATTTATGATGTGGGAGACCCCTTTCCAAACAGATGATTTACGTTTAATCTTAATTAAACTTATCAATACGGGCCTGTCAATCAGCGAGGGCGGGGTTTGGTTTGGGCGCACTAATTGTTTAGGTTCTGTCTAAGACGCGAGCCTCCGTCGATCACCCCAACCGCTCATCCACTAATTCAATCCAATGCCGAATCGGTGTTTTCACACCAACACGCGAACTCGCGTTCAATCCCGATTCAATATGCGCCAGGCAGCCGATATTGCCGGTCGCGATCATTTGCGGCGCGCCTGATTCGAGGGCGGCTACTTTGTTGGCGAGAAGTTGTTGGGAAATCTCGCTTTGCAATATTGAGTAGGTGCCCGCCGAGCCGCAGCAGAGGTGGCCATCAGGGACATTGGTTAATTCATAGCCCGCTGCAGTTAATATTTCCTCCACCACACCTTTGATTTTCAGGCCGTGCTGCAAGCTGCATGGCGAATGGAAGGCGAGCCTTTGTTTTGGTTGGTTTTGCGATGCAAGCAGTTTGGAAAGTGCGGCCTTTTCTTGCGTGATGATTTGGCTCACATCGCGATATAACGCGGAAATACGTTTTGCTTTCTCAGCGTATTGCGCGTCATTGCGCAACAGATAGCCGTATTCGGCAACGGTCGTGCCGCAGCCAGATGCGGTCACGACAATGGCTTCCACTTTTGCGTCGCCCGCGACTTCGATGAACGGCATCCACGCATCAATATTTCGTTTAATAAAAACATGCGCTTCATCGGGATCGTTCAGGTGATGCGGGATCGCGCCGCAGCATCCAGCGTTGGGGGCAGTGACAAGCGAGATGCCAAGCTTGTCCAGCACGCGTGCGGTGGCGGCGTTAATGCTGGGTGCCATCGCGGGCTGCACGCAGCCAGCAAGTACCAGCATGCGGCGCGCGTGACGCGGCGCGGGCCAAGTGCCGGCGTCGCGCTTGGCCGGAATTTTTTTGGCGATTGCGTTTGGCAGCAGCGGCTTTACTGCACGGCCAATCGTAAGCCCTGCGGCGAACAAGCCCGTTTGCGGAAGCGCTTTTTTTAAAATGCTGCGCTTCAATTTATCAATCGCGGTGCGCTTAACTTTATGCTCCACAATCTCGCGACCGATATCAATCAAGCGCCCATACTGCACGCCCGATGGACAGGTCGTTTCACAGGCGCGGCAGGTCAGGCAACGATCCAAATGTAGCATCGTTTTTTCGGTGACCGGCGCGCCTTCGAGCATTTGCTTCATCAGGTAAATGCGTCCACGCGGGCTGTCGAGTTCATCCCCAAGCAAGTTGTAAGTCGGGCAAGTGGCTAAGCAAAATCCGCAGTGAACGCATTTGCGCAAAATGCCTTCGGCCTCAATTCCTTCTGGCGTGTCTTTGATGAAATCGGCTAGATTGGTTTGCATGATTTAGGTTTTTGCAGGATTGAAATTAAACGTTGTCCATGCGACCGCGATTCAAAATATTTTCAGGATCAAACGCGGTTTTCAAATGGCGATGAATTTTAGCGAGTACGGGTTGCAGTGGATGGAATACACCGGCTGATTTA
>JANYGV010000049.1 GCA_025359285.1 Burkholderiales bacterium | reverse complement strand
GCGTCTCGGGGCATAAATGCCTTGAACGCCCCGCTAAATAAGGGGTTTGAACATGAGTAAAACAAGCGAAATTTTGAAAGTGATTGCCGATAGAAATCACGACGGTCGGATTGATTTGCAAGATGCGCAGGCGGTGGCTTTGGCCGCTGAGCGTGAAGCCGCGCTAGCCGTGCAAAAGCTTTCACCAATTGGCGCGATATTATCGGCGGCAATTGTCGGCGTGGCGATTGGTGTACTCGGTCACGTCGCGTTTTTGGTCGTGATTGGTTGGTTTAAATGACGCTCGTGCTAGGCCTGCTGACAAATAGGTGGGTGGCGACGGCGCTAGCTATTGCGGCGGCGCTATTTGCGTTACATGAATGGGACGTGCGCAAGATTGAGGTGGCAAACAGCAAGAAAATTGCGGCACAAACGGCAGCCCGCGCTAGCGAAATTGATGCGGGTAAGGCGGCGATTGCAGCGGTCGCCAAGCAATACGATGATGAGGCCGCCGCACGCGCGGTGGAGCGCGATAAATTCGCATCGCAAATTAAATTTGAGCGGGGTAAAAATGTATCGAAAGTGGCTATTGATTCTTGCCGTCTTACTACTGGCGTCATCGTGCAGCATAATTTGTCCGCCGAAGGACGTGCCGCCATTCCCGCAGATTCCATCGGCGCTGTTGATCGCCCCGCAGGCGTTGGAATTGATCGCTATGCCGCCACGGTTGACAACAACTACAGCCGATGCCACGAAAACGCGGACCAGCTTATTGCCTGGCAGCAATGGGCCATCGGCACTTGTCGAGCGTGGAACAAACGATGGGCAAAAACCGACGCTTGCCCCGCCTACCCCGCGCCTTTCGTTGCAGCAACTGCGGGACAACCTGAGAGCGCATTTAGCGCGCACAAACGATAAAGGAAAATGAAACATGAAAAAGTCATTACTGTTTTTATTGATCGCGTGGTTGTCACTTGCAGCCGGATGTGCGACCGCGCCGCCGTCACAGACTGCGCAAGTGCCGGACATAATGTCCCCTCACGAGGCACATGCGAGTGCGCTGGCCGCATGCGCCAAGTCGATCAGCGAGATTGCCACCGGCCCAGGCGATGCGACGGCCAAAGTGGTAGCGGTGGGCGCGATTGAGCGTCTATGCGGGGCCGGGCAAAATAATATGCAGGCATTTGCGCAAGCGCAACGCGTCGAGCCGCAGTCGCCCTGGCAAGCGGTCTGGGGTGCGACGCTTGCGGTTGCGGATATCGCATTGCGCGGTTACGGCATCCGCACTCAGCGCGACGTGGCGATTACCCAAGCCAATACGGCTGCGCAAACCACGCAGGCCAGCTATGCGGCTTTCGCGGGGCTGGGCAATACGATTGGATCCACGGCTAGCAACATCGCCGGAGCGGGTTTTAGTGCGCTGTCTAAACCGGCGCTGCCCACGACGTCCATCACCATCAACGGCAATGGCAACAACACCGGATCCGGCACGCAAAACACCAACAGCAACAATCAAACCACCACGCGGACCTGTACGGGCGGCGCGGGTGGCAATGGCGGCGGTGGCAGCTCAAATGCGCCGGGCGGTGGCACGACTACGCCGGGCGGGCAGGCGGGGGCGGGGAATTGTTAAAACGAGGTTTGCGAAAGCCGTGATCTCAGCGGCGTTTAAGTGCCCGACACTGCGCCCGCTCGCCTACGTCTTTTCGTAAAGCCGCGCGCTTTGTCTGCAATTGCATGTTGCTAGGCGCGTCTGCGCCACCCGCGCACAGCGGAACGATGTGATCCACCACATAGCCAGGCGGCGGGCGGCAATGTCGATAGCCTGCAGCGCGCAAAAAATCACAGCGTTGTTTAGCCGAGCGCACATGGCTACGCGCATCGGTGTTGATGGGCTGGACCGCTATGAAGGTTGCCATTATTAAGGCAATGGACGTCGAGCGAATAACTTTGCGCATTTTGCTTGTCGAAATTAAGCCGGAAATGGTATTTCTTAAGCAATAAAAGTGTGAGACGATTTCTGCCATTTTATGCGTAAATCGTGTGAAATATGGGCTTGGCGCGATCAATTTGCCCCGCGTTCCCATAGTGCGCATGGTTTACTACGCGCATTGCAAATCCGTGTAGGTCGGTTCGACTCCGGCTCGCGCCTCCAGTCAACACAAAAAGCCACCGTTCTCGGTGGCTTTTTTATTGGGCCAAAATTTTTAGTCCCAGTATTTTTAGTTCCACTCGGGTTTGCGTTTTTGCAGAAAAGCGTTGATGCCTTCTTGCGCTGCGGGTTGCGCGAAATTGCAACTGATCGTGGCGGTAGCGTCCTCATAGGCCGCCTCAATACCCGTTTCAAGCTGGCGATAGAATAGCGCTTTGCCCATCGCGAGCGCGTCACGTGGCTTCGCTTTAAGCGTTTCGCATAATGTCAGCGTCTCAGCGCGCAGCGATTCAGCCTTCACCACCCGATTGATCAAGCCCCAGTCGAGCGCAGTTGAGGCGCTAATAAATTCACCCAGCATGAGCATTTCGGCAGCGCGCTTGCGTGAAATTGCGCGCGAAAGAGCCACCGCAGGCGTTGAGCAAAACAATCCAAGATTGACCCCCGACACCGCAAATTTGCTCGAATCTGCCGCCACTGCAAGATCGCATTGCGCGACCAATTGGCAACCGGCCGCCGTAGCCATGCCTTGTATTTCTGCGATCACTGGCAGCGGCAGCTTGGCAATTTTCAACATCATTGCCGAGCAACGCTGGAATAGGTGCGCGGCAAAATTTGAATCACTGGCGCCTTGCATTTCTTTCAAATCATGCCCCGCGCAAAAGGCCGGGCCATTCGCCGCAATCACCGCCACACGTACCGCAGGATCGCGCGCAAGCTCCTCAAGCGCCGCATCCAGCGCATCCAGCAGCGTCAACGACAATGCGTTGTATTGTTTGGGCCGATTCAGCGTAAGCCACGCAACGTTATTTTTGCGCTCGATAATCAGCGGCGGTTCGGTGGAGGCCTCGATTGTCACGGGGCTAGCTCGCCAGTTTCGGTCGCGCGTCTTCTTTCAGCGCAAATGGATCGCGAGGATTCGTCATGTGTTCCAAATCCTCCAGTCGCATTTTTACGGTCGCCATAATTTTGGCATGCGTAATGATGTAAAAACGCTTTTCGCGAATGGCGTTGAAGGTGGCCTCAGCGATATCCGCGGCCGTCATTTTTCCAGAGCTGACCGCTTTCTGCGTCATGGTTTGGGCGACCTTCATCGACTCTGTCGGCTCGGCCGTATTTCTTAAATCTTCGGGTCGCGAGCGATGTGACTGACTGATTCCGGTGGGCACAAACGCAGGGCACAGCACCGAGCAGCCAATCTTGGCGTGGACGGAATTGAGGTCGTGGAACAACGTTTCCGATAGCGCCACGACGGCGTGTTTGGAGACATTGTAGGCACCCATCAATTGCGGCGACAGCAGCCCGGCCATCGATGCGGTGTTGACGATATAACCTTCGTAATCGGGTTCGCGCTGCGATTGCGCCAGCATCAACGGTGTGAAAACACGCACGCCATGAATCACCCCCCATACATTCACGCCGAGCACCCATTCCCAATCTTTGACGGTGTTCTCCCAAACCAAGCCGCCTGAGCCGACGCCGGCGTTATTAAACACCAGGTTCACCCCGCCAAATGAGGTCATCGCCAGCGCGGCCAGCGCTTCAACATCTTCAGCTTTGCTGACATCGCAGCGCATGCCGACCACCTCAGCGCCGGTCGCTATTAATTCCGCGATCGCCTGATCGAGGCCTTTTTGAAACACATCGGCCAGCACCAATTTCATCCCGAGTTTCGCGCCCGTATTAGCAAATTCCCGCCCGAAGCCACTGGCGGCACCGGTTATGACGGCTACTTTATTTTTGAAGTTTCTCACCGTATTTACCCATCATAAAATTTTAAACACTAATAGCCAAGCGGCTAGACGGCTAAAAATGCTTCAAAACCCGCACCAACACTGGGGTTTACTTCGGCATCCCCGACGCAATCACATTAAACCCACAATCGACATAAGTGATTTCGCCCGTCACCGCACTCGCCAAATCGCTCATTAAAAACGCGGCCACATTGCCGACTTCTTCTTGCGTCACATTGCGTCTAAGCGGCGCTTGTTCTTCAAAAAACGACAGCATTTTGCCGAAGCCACCGATGCCCGCCGCGGCCAGTGTCTTGATGGGGCCCGCAGAAATCGCGTTGGCGCGAATGCCTTTGGGCCCAAGGCTGGCAGCAAGGTATCGTGTGACGGCTTCAAGGCTCGCTTTAGCCGCCCCCATCGTGTTGTAGTTGGGCACCACGCGCTCCGCTCCCAAATACGATAGCGTCAGAATCGCCGCTTGGCGTCCCGTCATCATGGGCAACGCTGCCTTGGCCATCGCCGCGAAGCTGTAGCTGGAAATATCATGCGCGACGCGGAAGTTTTCGCGCGTCATGCCGTCCAAAAAATCACCGGTGATGGCCTCACGCGGCGCGAACGCAATCGCGTGAACGAATCCGTCGAGGTGATCCCAGCGCTTCGCCAGCTCCACGAACAGATTGGCAATA
>JANYGV010000031.1 GCA_025359285.1 Burkholderiales bacterium | reverse complement strand
CTGCCCCGGCCACGCCGACTATGTTAAAAACATGATCACCGGCGCCGCCCAGATGGACGGAGCCATCCTGGTTTGTTCCGCCGCCGACGGCCCCATGCCCCAAACCCGCGAACACATCCTGCTCGCCCGTCAAGTTGGCGTACCTTACATCGTTGTTTTCCTCAACAAATGCGACATGGTTGATGACGCCGAGTTACTCGAACTAGTCGAAATGGAAGTCCGAGAGCTACTCAGCAAATACGACTTCCCCGGCGACGACATCCCGATCATCAAAGGCAGCGCCCTCAAAGCCATGCAAGGCGACCTAGGCGAGCTAGGCGAAGGCGCCATCATGAAGCTGGCCGACGCCCTCGACAACTACATCCCGCTGCCTCCCCGTAAGCTGGACGGCGCCTTCCTGATGCCCGTAGAAGACGTCTTCTCCATCTCCGGACGCGGCACTGTCGTTACCGGTCGTATCGAGCGCGGCATCGTCAAAGTCGGCGAAGAGATCGAAATCATCGGCCTCAAAGTCACCCAGAAGACCATCTGCACCGGGGTTGAAATGTTCCGTAAGCTGCTCGACCAGGGTCAAGCGGGCGACAACGTCGGTATCCTATTGCGCGGTACCAAGCGTGAAGACGTCGAGCGCGGTCAGGTACTGGCCAAGCCCGGCTCCATCACCCCGCACACCGACTTCGAAGCCGAGATTTACGTCTTGAGCAAAGACGAAGGTGGCCGTCACACCCCGTTCTTCAACGGCTACCGTCCGCAGTTCTACTTCCGCACCACCGACGTGACCGGTGCCTTGCAACTGCCAGCGGGTACGGAAATGGTGATGCCCGGCGACAACGTCAAGATCGTGGTGCAATTGATCGCCCCGATTGCGATGGAAGATGGCTTGCGCTTCGCGATTCGCGAAGGTGGCCGCACCGTCGGTGCCGGGGTCGTGTCGAAGATTGTGAAGTAAAGATTTTTAGCATCGAATTTTTAAGTTTTATAAAGTAGTAAAGGAATCGTTTAGCGCCGTAGCGAGCGGCTTGAGTTGGCAACGAGAAGCGCAGATGTACTTTTGTACATCGAGCATCGCAGTTGACAAATCATGCCGCGCAGTAGGCGATACACGATTCCAAATAGGCCAGTAGCTCAATTGGCAGAGTAACGGTCTCCAAAACCGTAGGTTGGGGGTTCGAGGCCCTCCTGGCCTGCCAGATTTAGATGTGCCCCATTCGTTTGACTGTTGGGGTTAGTAAGCGCTTATTTTGGCAATATTGTTCGGTGTAAATACGATGTGCATGTCGAGCCAGTTGCTTCAAATTGTTTCGCCCCAAAGTGGATTCGGATGAAAGACAAAATACAGATGGTCGTCGCGGTGCTCATCCTCATTGGAGGACTGGCCGCGTTCTATTTATTAGCGGACAAGCCCATGATCGCGCGTGTTGGCGCGATGCTAGGTTTGTTTGTGGTGGCGGGTCTGGTGGGTTGGTTCAGCGCGCCGGGACGTGAATTCGCGACCTATGCGGGTGAATCGGTGGATGAGGCGAAAAAGGTCGTATGGCCGTCGCGTAAAGAAACCCTGCAATCGACCGGCGTGATTTTTGTGTTTGTGTTTGTAATGGCGATTTTTTTGTGGGCAGTGGACTGGAGCCTCACATTTGCGATTTCTAAATTTATTGGCACCGGTGGCTAAATGACGATGCGTTGGTATGTGGTTCACGCCTATTCTGGCCAAGAGAAAAGTATTCAAGCGGCACTCATTGAGCGCATTCGCCGCTCCGGCATGCCGGAGAAATTCGGCGATGTGTTGGTGCCGACCGAAGAAGTAGTCGAGATGAAGAAGGGTGCCAAGGCGTTGTCAGAGCGCCGCTTCTTTCCCGGCTATATTCTGGTGCAAATGGAAATGACGGATGAGTCATGGCATTTGGTGAAATCCACGCCGAAAGTCACCGGATTTGTCGGCGGTGTTGGTAACAAGCCCACGCCTATTTCGCAAAAAGAGGTCGATGCCATTCTGAATCAGGTCAAAGAAGGCGTTGAGAAGCCGAAGCCGAAAATATTGTTCGAGATCGGTGAGAATGTGCGCGTCAAAGACGGCCCATTTACTGATTTCAACGGTGCGGTCGAGGACGTGAATTACGACAAATCAAAAATCCGCGTTTCAGTGCTGATTTTTGGTCGTCCTACTCCGGTTGAACTGGATTTTGGGCAGATTGAAAAGCAGTAAACAGGCAGTAATCAGTTTTGTAATGTTGTGCATGAGCGTCCAGGCGCATCCTGGTTAATGAGTTGTTAATTTAGTCGGGGAGGTAGCGCTTAATTTTTAAGGCGTTACCGCTAGTACCCAAGGAGAAAGTAAATGGCAAAGAAAGTTATTGGCTATATTAAGCTGCAAGTGCCCGCTGGAAAGGCGAATCCATCGCCGCCAATCGGTCCCGCGCTCGGCCAGCGTGGTTTGAATATTATGGAATTCTGTAAGGCGTTTAACGCGCAAACACAGAAACTGGAGCCGGGCCTACCCATTCCGGTTGTGATTACCGCGTTTGCGGATAAATCATTCACTTTCATCATGAAGACGCCCCCCGCGTCTATCCTGATCAAAAAAGCTGCCAAAGTCGACAAAGGTAGCAAAACACCGCACACCGATAAGGTCGGTAAATTGACGCGTGCGCAAGCAGAAGAAATCGCGAAAACCAAGATGCCTGATTTGACCGCAGCGGATATGGATGCGGCCGTTCGCACGATCGCCGGTAGCGCTCGCTCGATGGGTATTGATGTTGAAGGAGTTCGATAATGGCCAAGATTGCTAAACGCCTGCAAAAAATTGCGGGCCTCGTGGATGTGAATAAAACCTATGCGGTCGCTGACGCAATTGAGCTGGTCAAGAAAACAGCCACGGCTAAGTTCGATGAATCCGTTGACGTGGCGATTAATTTGGGAATTGACGCCAAAAAATCTGACCAAGCGGTTCGCGGCTCAGTGGTATTGCCCCGCGGAACCGGTAAAACCGTTCGCGTTGCGGTGTTTGCGCAGGGCGAAAATGCTAAAAAAGCGCTTGATGCCGGCGCCGATATTGTCGGTTTTGAAGATTTGGCCGAACGAATCAAGGGCGGCTTCATGGATTTTGATATCGTGATTGCCACCCCGGATGCTATGCGTGTCGTTGGCGCGTTGGGCCAAGTGCTGGGCCCGCGCGGGTTGATGCCTAATCCCAAAGTCGGCACGGTGACGCCAAACGTTGAGCTCGCCGTGAAAAATGCGCGTGCAGGTCAGGTTCAATATCGCGCCGACAAAGCCGGTATCGTCCAGTGCACGATTGGGCGCGCATCGTTCCCAATCGATGCGTTGACCGAAAATTTGAATAGCCTCGTGCAAGCAGTAAACAAAGCGAAGCCCGCCTCGTCTAAAGGCGTATATCTTCGCAAAGTTTCGCTCTCAAGCACGATGGGTGTTGGCGTGCGGGTGGATGCCGGTGCATTTGCGGCGCAGTCAACTCAGCAACAGTAATTTGCAGAATTAAGCCCTTTGCCGATCTCGGTAAAGGCAGTTCTTTGGGTCTGAGTGGGGCAAATTTTTAGTTGCTGCACTTGGAGTTGTCAAAGACCGTAGGTGTTGAAAAGCTTAATGCGAGCGGTAGTTAAACAAAATATCGTTTGAGTGCCGTTCAAACCTACGCAGATGGCGGTCCCCAGTCAAGATTTAGTGGCTGCTCAAAAGATCGAGTGGTGGTTGAGTCTCCGTACAAAGGTCGCTGTGATTGTGAATCCATGAAAGTGGAATTCATTCATCAACGTAAAGGAGATCAAACGTGAGTTTGAGTCTAGATGGTAAGAAGGAAGTCGTTGCGGAAGTCGCGGCCAAAGTCGCGAAAGCCCAAACGATGGTGCTTGCTGAATATCGCGGGACAACGGTAGCAAATTTGACCAAGCTGCGTACAGATGCGCGCGCTAAAGGCGTGTATTTGCGCGTGCTGAAGAACACCTTGGCGCAGCGTGCAGTGGCGGGAACAAGTTTTGAAGTGGCGCAGTCGCACATGGTCGGTCCGCTGATTTATAGTTTTTCGGAAGACGCCGTGGCGGCAGCAAAAGTCGTCAATGACTTTGCAAAAACCAATGAAAAATTTGTTATCACAGCAGGTGTTTACAACGGCAAAGTTCTGGATAAAGCAGCAGTTCAATCGCTCGCCAATATTCCAAGCAAAGAAGTGTTGCTGGCACAATTGCTGGGTCTCATGCAGTCACCCATTTCCGGGTTCGCTCGCGTGTTGGCTGCTATTGCCGAAAAGAAGGCTGGCCCAGTTGCTGAAGCGTCTGATGCTTTAGTGCCAGAGGTTGCTGCGCCGGTGGCAGAAGCGGTTGCTGAAGCAGCACCAGCGCCTGCTGCTTAAGATTTCTACCCGAATCTATCGCGATAATTTCATCACTCAATATTTTTAAAGGAAACACATCATGGCATTTGATAAAGACGCATTTTTAGCCTCCCTCGACACCATGTCGGTTATGGATCTTAACGATCTGGTCAAAGCGATCGAAGAGAAGTTTGGCGTATCGGCTGCAGCCATGTCGATGGCCGGCCCTGCTGGTGGTGCCGCTGCTGCCGTTGTTGAAGAGAAAACAGAATTCAACGTCATGCTGGTTGATTTCGGCGCAAACAAGATCAACGTGATTAAAGCGGTTCGCGAAATCACCGGTCTCGGTTTGGCAGAAGCCAAGGCATTGGTTGAAGGCGCACCAAAAGCAGTTAAAGAAGGTGCTAACAAAGCCGACGCTGACGCAATCCTCAAGAAACTCACCGACGCTGGCGCTAAAGCTGAATTGAAGTAATTTTTGCGGCAATTGAATTTTTGCCAACAAAAATCAAGTAACAAGAACGACTCCCGCTACGGATTTCTCCGCTGCGGGAGTTTGTTTCAGTAGAATCAATTATGACTGTAAGAATTTATAGGCACTAGCGTCGACGGGCTTTTTCAGGCATAAATGCTCGAAACGCCTCGTGAATGCTAGAGTTTAAACGTATCTTTGAGCAAAATAACGATTGGCTAAGCATAGTGGCTTATAACCAATTAGGCTCAGAGGCCAAAGCAAAACATCGATAGTTTTTGTTACGCCATCACGATGTTTCGCTTTGTCTTCTGTACGACTGCAGATGACGATTTGGTCGAGCAACCGCCCGGTTGCTGTCCGCCATAGAAGGGTAGCGGCCCTTCACCAAATTGACGCCATCAACGCACCGATGGCGCCAGTCGAAGAACATTGGCGCAGCCACAGATCATTATCTGCATGCTGCGAAATTGCGAATCGAAGTGAATTTCTCGACGAAAAATCCGCCGCGTAAGCCACCCAAATTCGTGCCATTCCACAACGTTCGGAGATCACGATGTCCCAGCCCACGTCTTACACCTTTACCGAGAAAAAACGCATTCGCAAAAGCTTCGCGAAACGCGCCAGCATGCTTGATGTGCCATTTTTGTTGGCCACCCAGCTCAATTCCTATGCCGAATTTTTGCAAGCCGAAGTCGCCGGCACCAGCCGTGCCATGCAGGGTTTGCAATCAGCGTTCAGCTCGGTATTTCCGATTGTCAGCCACAATCAATTCGCGCGCCTTGAGTATGTGAGCTATGCGCTCGGCCAACCGCCGTTTGATGTGCTCGAATGCCAGCAGCGCGGCCTGACTTACGCGTCGCCCTTGCGCGCCAAGGTACGGCTCGTCATCATGGATCGCGAAGCCTCCAAGCCGACCGTCAAAGAATTAAAAGAGCAAGAAGTGTACATGGGTGAAATTCCGCTCATGACGCAAAACGGCTCGTTTGTGATTAACGGCACCGAGCGTGTCATCGTCTCGCAGCTCCATCGTTCGCCTGGCGTGTTTTTTGAGCATGATCGCGGCAAGACACACTCGTCCGGCAAGCTATTGTTCTCTGCACGCGTGATTCCGTATCGTGGTTCATGGCTCGATTTCGAATTTGATCCCAAAGACTATTTGTATTTCCGCGTCGATCGTCGCCGCAAATTGCCGGTCACGATTCTGCTCAAAGCGTTGGGCTATTCGCCGGATCAAATACTCCGCGAATTCTTTGCGTTCGATGAATTCCACATCACCAAAAAAGGTGACATTGAATTAGAACTGGTGCCAGAGCGATTTAAGGGCGAAACCGCGCGTTTTGATATTGCATCAAAAGACGGCAAAGTCATCGTCCAGAAAGACAAGCGCATTACTGCCAAGCATATTCGCGACATGGAAGCCGCGAAAATGAAGCGTTTGACGGTGAACGACGATTACATGATTGGTCGCGTATTGGCGACCAATATCGTGAACACCGAAACCGGTGAAATTGTTGCGAACGCAAACGAAGAATTGACCGAAGTCTCGTTGCGCAAACTGATCGATGCCGGTGTTGAAACGCTGTACACGATTTACACCAACGACCTCGATCAAGGCGCATACATTTCGTCCACTTTGCGCGTTGACGAAACCATTGATGCGCTCAACGCCAAAGTCGCGATCTATCGCATGATGCGTCCAGGCGAGCCGCCAACCGAAGACTCGGTGAACGCGCTGTTCCAAGGCTTGTTCTTCTCCGAAGATCGCTACGATTTGTCGGATGTTGGCCGCATGAAATTTAATCGCCGCATCGCGCGCGAAGGCTTGACTGGTTCGATGACGCTGTCGACCGAAGACATCGTGGCTGTGATCAAGATTCTGGTTGAACTGCGCAACGGTCGCGGTGAGATTGACGATATTGACCACTTGGGAAATCGTCGTATTCGCTCCGTCGGTGAATTGGCAGAAAACCAATTCCGTTCAGGTCTCGTACGCGTTGAGCGTGCGGTGCGTGAACGCTTGAGCCAAGCGGAATCTGAGAACCTGATGCCGCATGATTTGATTAACGCCAAGCCTGTTTCTGCTGCGATCAAAGAATTCTTCGGCTCCAGCCAGTTGTCACAGTTCATGGATCAGACCAATCCGCTGTCCGAGATCACCCACAAGCGTCGTGTATCGGCGCTCGGCCCGGGTGGCTTGACGCGTGAACGTGCTGGTTTTGAAGTGCGTGACGTGCATCCGACTCACTACGGTCGCGTGTGTCCGATTGAAACCCCGGAAGGCCCGAACATTGGCCTGATTAACTCGCTTGCGCTGTATGCGCGGGTGAATGAATACGGCTTTATTGAAACACCGTATCGTAAAGTTGAAAACGGCAAAATGGCCGCCGCGATTGATTATTTGTCTGCGATTGAAGAAGGCAAATATGTGATCGCACAGGCAAACGCAGAAATCGACAAATCCGGTAAATTCACGGATGAACTGGTGAGCTGCCGTCATCACAACGAATTCACCTTGGCCACACCGGACAAGATTGAATACATTGATGTGGCGCCTGCACAGATCGTGTCCGTTGCGGCTTCGCTGATTCCGTTCCTCGAACACGATGACGCAAACCGCGCCTTGATGGGCTCGAACATGCAGCGTCAGGCGGTGCCTTGCTTGCGTGCCGAGAAGTCGCTGGTCGGAACCGGTATTGAGCGCACCGTAGCGCTTGATTCTGGCACGGCCGTGATGGCGCGCCGCGGTGGGCGGGTCGATTTCGTTGATGCGGGCCGTGTCGTGGTGCGTGTGAACGATAACGAAACACAGGCGGGTGAAGCCGGTGTGGATATTTACAACCTCGTGAAATACGTGCGTTCGAATCAAAACACCAACATTAATCAGCGGCCACTGGTGCGTGTGGGTGACATCATCGCCAAGCGTGACGTGATTGCAGACGGCGCATCGACCGACATGGGCGAATTAGCGCTGGGTCAGAATTTGCTGGTCGCGTTCATGCCTTGGAACGGTTACAACTTCGAGGATTCGATTTTGATCTCCGAACGCATCGTGGCCGAAGATCGTTACACCTCAATCCACATCGAAGAGCTGTCGATTGTGGCGCGCGATACAAAGCTGGGTCCGGAAGAAATTACCCGCGATATTTCAAACTTGTCCGAGCGCATGCTGGGTCGTCTGGATGAATCCGGCATTATCTATATCGGTGCCGAAGTCGAAGCGGGCGACGTGCTGGTCGGTAAGGTCACGCCAAAAGGCGAAACGCAATTGACGCCGGAAGAAAAATTGCTGCGTGCCATTTTCGGTGAAAAAGCCTCCGACGTTAAAGATACGTCGCTGCGCGTCCAGTCGGGTATCTCCGGCACGGTGATTGATGTGCAGGTGTTCACGCGCGAAGGTATTGTGCGCGACAAACGTGCGCAACAAATCATCGACGATCAGTTAAAAGACTATAAGAAAGACTTGGCCGATCAGTTGCGGATTGTTGAGCAGGATTTGTTCCAGCGTATCGAGAAGACGCTCATTGGTAAGGTTGCTAAAGGCGGGCCGAAGAAAATCGTCAAAGGTGCCAAGATTACCAAAGCCTATTTGGAAGATCTGCCACATCACGACTGGTTCGACATTCGCCTGACCGAAGACGACGATGCGCGCTCACTTGAGTCGCAAAAAGAAGCGCTGGAATTGACGCGTAAAGAGTTCGACAAAGCGTTTGAAGAGAAGAAGCGCAAGCTCACGCAAGGTGATGAATTGCCACCGGGCGTACAAAAAATGGTCAAGGTCTATGTGGCCGTTAAACGTCGCTTGCAGCCCGGCGACAAGATGGCTGGTCGCCACGGTAACAAAGGTGTGATCTCGAAAATCGTACCGATTGAAGACATGCCGTTCATGGCGGACGGGACGCAAATGGACATTGTGCTGAACCCGCTGGGCGTGCCATCGCGCATGAACGTGGGCCAGATTCTCGAAACACATTTGGGCTGGGCGGCAAAAGGCTTGGGCCACAAGATCGGCGCGATGTTGAAAGCGCACGAAGGTGAGCAGAAGATTCGCAAGTTCCTCGACAAGGTTTACAACAATAGCGGCAAGAAAGAAGATTTGTCGCTGATGTCGGAAACTGAAGTGATGGAAATGGCGCAGAACCTGACCAAAGGCGTGCCGTTTGCAACCCCGGTATTTGACGGTGCTACCGAAGTTGAAATCCGCGCCATGCTGGATTTGGCCTACGACGATGAAACCACCAAGCGCTTGCAATTAACGCCGACCAAAACCCAAGCCGTGTTGTTTGATGGCCGTACCGGTGAAGCGTTTGAGCGCAATGTCACGGTGGGCTACATGCACATCTTAAAGCTGCATCATTTGGTTGATGACAAGATGCATGCCCGTTCAACTGGCCCGTACTCGCTCGTGACCCAGCAGCCGTTGGGCGGTAAAGCGCAGTTCGGTGGACAGCGCTTTGGCGAGATGGAAGTGTGGGCGCTGGAAGCGTATGGCGCGTCTTACACCTTGCAGGAAATGCTGACCGTGAAGTCAGACGATACGTTGGGCCGCACCAAAGTTTACGAAAACATTGTCAAGGGCGAACACAAGATCGAGGCCGGCATGCCGGAATCGTTCAACGTGTTGGTCAAGGAAATCCGTTCGTTAGCGATTGATATTGATTTGGTCAGGAATTAAGCGTGTTGATGACGAGGCCGTCCGCGTTAGTCAAATGCGCTGCGGCTTCCAGAAATCAACAACGATGAAACCCCAATCAATCAAACATCTGGAGAAATCATGAAAGCGCTATTAGATCTATTCAAGCAAGTTACCGTAGAAGAAGAATTCGATGCGATCAAGATCGGGCTTGCCAGCCCTGAGAAAATTCGTTCGTGGTCTTACGGTGAAGTAAAAAAGCCGGAAACGATTAACTATCGTACGTTCAAACCTGAACGCGATGGTTTGTTTTGCGCCAAAATTTTTGGCCCGATCAAAGATTACGAATGTTTATGCGGCAAGTACAAGCGCCTCAAACATCGCGGCGTGATCTGCGAAAAGTGCGGCGTTGAAGTCACGTTGTCGCGGGTACGTCGCGAGCGCATGGGGCATATTGAATTGGCTTCGCCGACGGCGCACATCTGGTTTCTGAAGTCGCTGCCGTCACGTCTGGGCATGGTGCTGGATATGACGTTGCGCGATATCGAACGCGTTTTGTATTTTGAAGCGTTCGTGGTGACCGATGGCGGCATGACGCCACTGTTGCGTCGTCAGTTGTTGACCGAAGACGATTACCTCGCCAAAGTTGAGGAATATGGTGACGAATTCACCGCCTTGATGGGCGCTGAAGGGATTCGCGATTTGCTGCGCAAGCTTGACTTGCCGCATGAGATGGAGCAATTGCACAAAGATTTGGGTAATACCGGATCAGAAGCCAAGATTAAAAAAATCGCCAAGCGTTTGAAAGTGCTTGAGGCGTTCTCCAAATCGGGCATCAAGCCTGACTGGATGGTGATGGAAGTGCTGCCTGTGTTGCCACCGGATTTGCGTCCGCTGGTGCCGCTGGATGGTGGTCGGTTTGCGACATCGGATTTGAACGACTTATATCGCCGCGTGATTAACCGTAACAACCGCTTGAAGCGTTTGTTGGAGCTAAAAGCGCCGGAAATTATCGTTCGCAACGAAAAGCGCATGTTGCAAGAAGCGGTTGATTCGCTGCTCGATAACGGTCGTCGCGGCAAGGCTATGACGGGTGCCAATAAGCGCGCGTTGAAGTCACTTGCTGACATGATTAAAGGTAAATCGGGTCGTTTCCGCCAGAACCTGCTAGGTAAACGCGTCGATTATTCTGGTCGTTCCGTGATCGTAGTGGGCCCAACATTGAAGCTGCATCAGTGCGGCTTGCCAAAGAAAATGGCGCTGGAATTGTTCAAGCCATTTGTGTTTCATAAGCTTGAAGTGCTGGGTATTGCCGGTACGATCAAGGCGGCCAAGCGCGAAGTGGAGAATGAAAATCCCGTCGTATGGGATATTTTGGAAGACGTAATCCGCGAGCATCCGGTGATGTTGAACCGCGCGCCCACGCTACATCGCTTGGGCATTCAGGCATTCGAGCCCGTGCTGATTGAAGGCAAGGCGATTCAATTGCACCCACTCGTTTGTGCGGCGTTTAACGCCGACTTTGACGGTGACCAGATGGCCGTACACGTGCCGATTTCGTTGGAAGCGCAGATGGAATGTCGTACTTTGATGTTGGCGTCGAACAATATTTTGTTCCCTGCGTCAGGCGAGCCATCGATTGTGCCGTCGCAAGATATCGTGTTGGGCTTGTACTACATGACCCGCGAGCGCGTGAATGCGATGGGCGAGGGCACGATGTTTATTAACGTATCGGAAGCGCTGCGTGCTTATCAGTCAGGTAACGTGGCCTTGAACGCGAAAGTAACTGTTCGCATTAAGGAAACGGACAAAGACGAAAAGGGCGAAATCATCTCGCGTGTGACGCGTTATGAGACCACGGTTGGCCGCGCGATTTTGTCGGAAATTCTGCCGCAAGGCCTGCCGTTTACTTACATCAACAAATCGCTGAAGAAAAAAGAAATCTCGAAAATTATCAACGCAGCCTTCCGCCGCTGTGGGATTCGCGAGACCGTGATTTTCACCGACCAATTGATGTACACCGGCTTCACCTATGCGACCCGTGCAGGGCTGTCGATTTCGATTGACGACATGCTGATTCCGCCGCAAAAGAAAGACATTATTGCGGCGTCGGAAAAAGAAGTGAAAGAGATCGAGGCGCAATACACCTCCGGTCTGGTCACGCAGGGCGAACGCTATAACAAGGTGGTCGATATTTGGGGTCGTGCCGGTGACCAAGTGGCGAAGGCCATGATGGATCAATTGGGCAAAGAGCCTGTGACCACGCGTGATGGTGTTGAGACCACTCAAGAATCGTTTAACGCAATTTATATGATGGCTGACTCGGGCGCACGCGGATCAGTTGCGCAGATTCGCCAATTGGCGGGTATGCGCGGCTTGATGGCAAAGCCGGATGGCTCGATTATCGAGACACCGATCACGGCGAATTTCCGTGAAGGCCTCAACGTATTGCAGTACTTCATCTCGACCCACGGCGCGCGTAAAGGTTTGGCCGATACCGCGTTGAAGACCGCGAACTCGGGTTACTTGACGCGTCGCTTGGTCGACGTCACACAAGATCTGGTGGTGACGGAAGATGATTGTCATACCACCAATGGGCTTGTCGTAAAAGCGTTGGTTGAGGGCGGCGAAGTCGTTGAAGCGTTGCGTGAACGTATTCTGGGTCGCATGACGTCGCTGGAAGTAGTTCACCCCGATACCGGTGTGGTGTTGCTCGGTGCGAACGAGATGATTGACGAAGATGTGATGGATATCATTGATGCATCCGGTGTTGACGAAGTCAAAGTTCGTAC
>JANYGV010000028.1 GCA_025359285.1 Burkholderiales bacterium | reverse complement strand
ACGGATTTGATCGAGTCCAACAATCCCCCTTTTTTCTCCTCGCGCGGCTCTGGCGGTGCCGATTTGAGCGGTGTGGCGACATATAGCGGCACCTTGACGCCGCTGCGACCATACGGGCCGGGCATGGTGGCGCTTGGGTTAGAGCTGACGCGGCGATTGTAATTGCTGAAAGTAGATTCTTTGCCGATCAGCAATGTCGCAAACGCTTCTAGCGCCTCATCGGTGATGCTGTCAGGCTCCAGTGTATAAACCGTGGGGCCGAAATCTTCAACGTTTTTGAGTTTGAAACGAATCGTGCCTCCCTCGTAATCACCCACAATATCTACGGCACAAATCACTTCACAGTTAATGGTGAATGTTTCGCTGACCGTGACACGGCGCTCATTCTTGATCGCCTCCGAGGTGAAGCGCATATTGTTTTGCCACAACAAATCACGAAAGCGCTCGATGTTTTCCGCGTCGCGCTTAACGCTAAGTTGCTCAGGTTTGCCGCGCTTGAAATTAACCGTCAGTGTTTCGAAATGCTCACTGCCTTCACGATGAGCCGAGCGAAAATCAATCCGGTAATCCATTTGCGAAAGGCCGCCGATCTTGCCAACAGTTTGCAGATTGTATTCGCACGCGCAAGGCGGTTTGACCACGTTCAGCTGCTTGAACAAATCATTCAGATAATAAAATGTTTTGCGCAGCGCACGATCAACGGTTGCCGCATTCGCTTTTAACGATTGCGTGCGCACCGCCTGCTCATTTTTTAAGGTGTCAGCTTCTTTTTTAAGATCATCAAGCAGACCCATGTGTTCTCCGGTGATTCATTGTTCGTATTGCTATTATGGTTGTTTATGTAACGCTGCTATGCATATCTTATCGTAGGTGCCAAAGAAAGTCAGCCATACGAATTCACGTCATATTTTACTGCCATCGACTGAATATAAGGGAAGAAAAAAATTACCATGACGAGCATGATTCTGGCTTTCGATCAAGGCACCACCAGCTCCAGAGCGATGGTGTTTGATCGAAGCGCACATATCTTGGCCACAGCGCAGCAGGAATTCACGCAGCATTTCCCGCATGCTGGCTGGGTGGAGCATGATGCGGGTGAAATCTGGGCCACACAACTTCAGGTGGCTCAGCGAGCGCTCGCAAAAATTCCTGAAGCCACGGTTGCCGCCATTGGCATCACCAACCAGCGCGAAACCACCGTGCTGTGGGATCGTGCCACCCATCGTCCGATTGCTGCCGCCATCGTGTGGCAGGATCGGCGTACGGCGAGTTTTTGTGATGAATTGAAAGCGATGGGTCATGAACAAATGATTCGTGAAAAAACCGGATTGGTGATTGATGCCTATTTTTCCGGCACAAAACTAAAATGGTTACTAGACAACGTTTCCGCTGCGCGTGAACGAGCTGCGCGAGGCGAATTGGCATTTGGCACCATCGATAGCTGGCTCATATTTAAGTTAACCGAAGGCAAAGTCCATGCCACCGATGTGTCGAACGCATCGCGAACGATGCTCTTCAATATCCACGCCCTCGACTGGGATAACGAACTGCTGGCGCTCATGGATATTCCGCGCAATGTGCTGCCGCAGATCGTCAGCTCCAGCGCCGTATTGGGCCACACCGCGTGCGAAGGCCTGCCCAAAGGTATTCCGATTGCAGGCGTGGCAGGCGATCAGCAGGCAGCATTGTTTGGCCAGGCGTGCCATCAGCCCGGAATGGCGAAAAACACTTACGGCACGGGTTGCTTCATGCTGATGAACACAGGGGAAACGCCGGTCGCATCACGCAATCGTCTGCTCACCACCGTAGCGTGGCGTATCGGCAACACCACGGCCTACGCGTTGGAGGGCAGTGTGTTTATGGCGGGTGCCGCAGTGCAATGGCTGCGCGATGGTTTGGGCATTCTCGAAAAATCTTCTGATATAGAGTTGCTCGCGAATTCAGTTGCCGATAGCGGTGGCGTGTATCTGGTGCCAGCGTTTGTGGGCCTCGGTGCGCCGTATTGGGATCAAAACGCACGCGCTGCCATACTCGGCCTCACGCGCGGCAGCACCAAGGCACACATCGCGCGTGCCACCATCGAAGCCATTGCCTTTCAAAGCGCAGAGCTGGGCCACGCTATGCGCAATGATGCAGCGATGGCGTTGACTGAATTACGGGTTGATGGCGGTGCGGCGGTGAACAATTTACTCATGCAATTTCAGGCGGACTTATTGGGCATTCCCGTGGTGCGACCGACAGTGACCGAAACCACCGCACTCGGTGCCGCATTCCTCGCGGGCTTGGCGGTTGGCTATTGGCGCGATCAGGATGAAATTGCCGCATTGTGGTCGCGCGAACATACATTTACACCTTTGCTTTCTCGTGCTCTGGCAGATGAGAAAATGCGCGGGTGGCGGCGGGCGGTGGAGCGAAGTCAGGCGTGGGTGGCGTAGATAGTAGCAGTGCTAAAATATAGGATCACCCGACGGTACCTGCTTGGTGGCTGAATTGTAAATACCAACCTTTATTAGGTATGTTTAATTGAAATTGACAATAGTCTTACAGGAGTTCCGGCATATGAAAGTCATTGTGCACATAGCGCGATTATTGAAAGAGCTGTTTTCGCAGTCGAAGGTATTCAATAAGATCGGTGTTTGCATGGTGTTTCAGTTTGCGTGTAGCTTCGCGCACGCACAGATAATACCAACTACTCCGTTACCTGGAACCCCGAACATAAAAGTGACACCTTTGGTCGCTAATTTTGGGGTGTCGCGAGAGATCGAAATCTCTGGAGTTTGGCCAAATGGTTGCGGGACGCTGACGGCAACCATGGATGAGTCATTAACCGAAAGGTCAGGTATTCTCGTCATCAGAGTGGTGGCGCCGAACATTAGTCTGGCATCCGTTTGCGCTAAACCCCCAGTCAACTACAAATTTACATTTAATTTTGTACCCCCCACATATTTGACATTTACACGGATAGCACCTTTATTCAATGACGGATTACTTCGAGGCTATGGCCGCGTTGTAAATACTTACGATACGGCAGCCCGTTCCGTTGGGGATGTTACTGGTGCTTGGTATGAGCCAAGCACAAATGGATCAGGCTTTACATTTATTCATAACTACGAACGGGAAGTGGAGACATTGTTCGGCACGTGGTATGCATATGATCTCTACGGTGCGCCGCGCTGGTTTGTAATTGACAATGTGAAATGGTCGGAAGGTGGGCGAACGCTGTTTGGTAATGTGTCATCAACGAAAGCAACGGATGCCTGCGAATTCGGCGAGGTTGCTTGCGTTGCGCGCGGAAGCGTGGATAAAGTGGTGGGCACAATCCAAATTGATTTTGATGGATTGGAATTGCCCGGAGATGTCCGCCTGCAAGGCAAAGTAAACATCAATTCGTTATCAGGTGTGCCGCTATATCGTGGCATGATCATGCGTCTGGGCGTTTGATTAAGGTGAGCCGCTGATTTGCCAATGTTGATTCAGGAATTGTGACGCGTACCCAATTAAATTTCCATCTTCTTGCTTGGTCTTGGTATGAGCGTATTTGTTAAATGCGAAAGTTAAATTTAATGAGTTGGAAAAACAATTCTGTTGCGCTCCTGAGATCTTTTTCACAGAGTGTTGCGATTCTTATATTGCTTTCAAGTGGCTTGATTGCAAATGGGGAAGAGAAACTAACAAGGTTCCCACCGGATGTTGTAGTTACGCCGGAAATTGCGGAGGCAGGTGTTATTCGCACAATTAAAATAAATTTCCAATGGCCCACTAGTTGTATCCCAACGTTTGCTGTTATTGATGAAGAGTTGGTTGCCCCCCTGGGAATTCTGGTCGTGCGTCCTATAGGCGCGATAGATGTTGGTGTGTGTTTATCAGTTCCAACTTATTTTCGTTTGGAGGTGCCGTATACCCCTAAGCAAACTAGGGGCAAGATCAGGGTGTTTTTACAATCCCCTGAAATTCCAGCTTATGGACCTGTTTTCTTTACTATTGACTCCCCTACCAGAAAACGTTCCCCTTTTAATATTACCGGTGTGTATTACGACCCGCGATTTAGTGGGTCGGGCATTACGTTTGTGCATGATCAGGATGGGACAGACTCGGTATTTGGAACTTGGTATGTTTACGATAGTGCAGGTAGACCGCGTTGGTACTCCATACAATCTACAGAATGGAAAGGCACCGACATAAACAACAATGAAATTTTGGAAGGTAAGCTTTATGAAACCACTGCTATACCTTGCGTGGCAAATGTTTTCGTATGCCCCGTTGTTTTGAACTCGTTAAAGATAACTGGTACGGTACGCATTTCATTTCTCAGGTCCTATATAGGGCTTGGGCTTGGCCAAGTCGCCAAGGTCGAGGCATTTCGTCCGGACGGAAGCACTTTTTTCTTCTCTGATATCTCTAATATTTTGCGCTGACATCAACGTAAAGATGAAGATAGTCTTTCTGCTAAAAAGTATTTTTGTGTTTTGAGCATCGTACTTAACATTCCCATCGGTGCCACCGGCACCGCCACGCTCATCGTCGCCGATGAACACACCGCACCTCGCGTCGGCTCTGGCTTGATTCATGTGTTGGCAACACCAGTGATGATTAATCTAATCGAAGCCGCAGCGCTCGCCGCGTGCGAGAAATCATTGCCGACTGGTCATCAAAGTCTGGGTACGCGGCTCGATATTTCGCATATTGCGGCAACGCCTGTCGGCATGCGCGTCACCGCCACCGCAGAGGTGACGCGCGTGGACGGCCGACACATATTTTTCAAAGTGTCGGCGCGCGATGAACATGATTTAATCGGCGAAGGCGTGCATGATCGCGTGGTGGTGGATGTAGCGCGTTTTGATAAACGCGTGCAGGAAAAAATATCCAGAAGCCGTGCGGTCTGAATTTTCAAAGGAACTTCCGTCATGTGTAATATCTAAACGATGCGGAAATTTTTGTCATTTCATTTCACCGCAAATAGAACGCAACAAATTTCTAAGGAAAAAATATGACTCCTCAAGACCGTGAATCAATACTCACCATTTGTCTCATGGCCGCTTTTGCGGATGGCAACAATGATGAGCGCGAGCGCGCAGAAGTGAAGCGCATTACCGAATCGCTTTCGGACGGGGCTGATTTCAACACAGCCGCCCTGTATCAAAAAGTGCTGCAAAAGCAGGTGTTTTTAGAGGATGTGACCAATAAATTATCCACCCAGGAATCGCGGCAACTTGCCTTCGAAATGGCGGTATGTGTATGTGATGCCGATGGCGGGTATTCCCGGGTAGAAAAACAGCTCCTCGATAAACTTCGCGAGCTGCTGGGGCTTGATGTCGCGAAATCAACTTCGTTTATCAACGACGCGACGACGATCGCAAGCGCGCCGGTGGCAATAGCTGCAGCAAATAATATCGAGCCCCATTTTGCATCCACCATGACGGATGCTGAAATGGACAAGATGATTTTAAATTATTCGATTTTGAATGGTGCGCTGGAATTATTGCCGCAAAGTTTGGCCTCGATGGCAATTATTCCGCTGCAAATGAAGATGGTTTATCGACTGGGAAAATTGCACGGTTTCGAATTAGATCGCAGCTCGATCAAGGATTTTTTAGCCACGCTGGGTGTGGGTCTTACCTCACAATATGTTGAACAAATTGGCCGCAGATTGATCGGCGGCCTGCTCGGTAAAATCGCGGGTGGCATCGGTGGTGGATTGGGCAGTGCCGCGACCGGTAGCGCATTTTCATTCGCCAGCACCTATGCGCTCGGCCAGGTCGCGAAACGCTACTACGCGGGCGGACGTAGCATCAATACGGACCCGCTTAAATCCGCATTTTCGGGTTTGCTGAGTGAGGCGAAGTCAATGCAAAGCCGCTACTTGTCCGATATTCAGCAACGTGCGAAGACGCTCGATATCAGCGAAGTAATGAAGGCAGTGCGCTCATAGATATTGTTTATTTTTCGCCGCGATCAGAGTTGATCGCGACAATTTTCTGGCTTGTATTTTGTTTGGCAATAGCCGCGCGAATCGCAGGCAGGGCGGCGCGGGCGGCATCTTCGCCGCGCTTGATACACATGCGCCGATAGTCGTCGCTAATGCCCGCGTAATAGCCCAAATCAGGGTGAATATAAACATCCGCATAAGGTTTTTCGGCGTCCACCAATGCAGCGCGTTTGCGATCCCGCGTTCCCCAATCATCTGGCGCGCTGGATGGGATGGCCGCCACATAGGCCGAGACATCCACCGCAATGACGATTTCTGCGCCCAGCTCACGCGCGGCTTTAATCGGGACCGGCGTGGCCTCATCGCCATCGTGGTATTCAATGCCGCGAATTTTGACCGGGAAAAATTGGCCGGGCGTGGCGCTGGAGGCACGTGTCGCGGCGCTGGTGTTGCCGCGATTAAAAATTTGCAGCGTATTGTCGCGGGTGGTAGCGACCGTGACCGCCAACCGACGCTGCATGCCATCGAGCGGCTTACCATCAGTCAGCTCGCGGACAAAGGATTCCACTGCGCCACCGTTGCCCTTTAAGCCAGCGCTCGAAATGCCGATAAATCGCTTCGCATCCAGATCGAGCGCGACTTTCTCAATCTCCGCTGCGCTCATGCCGTTGGCATACATCGCGCCGATCATCGCCCCCACGCTGGCACCGACCACCAGATCGGCGTCTATGCCGTTTTCCTGCAGCACCTTTAGTATGCCCACATGCGCAAAGCCGCGCGGTCCTCCAGCGCCCAATACTAGCGCCACATGAGCCGGTTTATCCGCCGGGTAGGGTGCGAAACTTGGGGCGTCAGGGCCGTTAAATTCGGCAATGCCACCCGCGCAACCCGCGATCAACGCGACGATCAGTAACGTCACCATGCGGCTCGCGGTCGGCCAACATCGCTTGCGACGGATGATGTTTATATGTGTACGCATAAGTTGATTAAAAACGATGAAATAATGATGTGTAATTAAGCCGAGTTCATATATGCGAATCCAATCCAAGACAATTCAAGACAAGCTTTCTTGCTGCCGCTGTTGTTATCAACATTGCAACTGCGGTTATGCCTACCAGTGCACCCGCCGTCACATCGTAAGCTCGTTACCTCGTAACCATATCACGCTAAAGAAACACAAATGAACAAACCCTACGATGCACTCATTATCGGCGGCGGTCATAACGGCCTTGTTTGCGCTTGCTATCTTGCTGCGAAGGGCCTGTCGGTACGTGTACTGGAGCGCCGAGGTGTGGTCGGTGGTGCTGCTGTCACTGAAGAATTTCATCCGGGTTTCAGAAACTCGACCGCCAGTTACACGGTAAGTTTGTTGAATCCCAAAATTATTGGCGATTTAAAATTGCATGAACATGGTTTGC
>JANYGV010000017.1 GCA_025359285.1 Burkholderiales bacterium | reverse complement strand
CGTGGCTCGTGTGAAAGTGCGCGGCGATGTATCGAGCCAATTTCTCACCGCGCTATTGATGGCGCTGCCGTTGCTGAAAAAGCAGGTGACAGTGGAAGTGGTAGGCGAGTTAATTTCGAAACCATATATTGATATCACGCTTAATTTGATGGCGCGATTTGGTGTGAAGGTGCAGCGAGATAGCTGGCGCGAATTCGTGATTCCTGCTGATGCGGCCTATCAATCTCCGCGCGAAATTCATGTCGAAGGCGATGCGTCGAGCGCCTCTTATTTTCTGGCGGCGGGCGCTATTGCGGGTGGTCCGGTCAAGGTGACAGGTGTCGGTAAAACCAGTATTCAGGGCGATGTGCGATTCGCTGAAACGCTCGCGCTGATGGGCGCGACCATCACGATGGGCGACGATTGGATTGAAGCTGCCGCTCCAAAATCAGGCAAGCTCAGCGCCATCGACGTAGATCTGAATCATATCCCCGATGCTGCGATGACGATTGCGATTTGCGCGCTATTCGCTGACGGCACAACTACTATTCGTAACATCGCCAGTTGGCGCGTGAAAGAAACAGATCGCATTAGCGCGATGGCGAATGAGCTGCGAAAAATCGGCGCTGCGGTTAAGGAGGGCGCTGACTATATATCGGTCACGCCACCTGAAAAGCTAATCGCGGGTGCAAAAATCGACACTTACGACGATCATCGTATGGCCATGTGTTTCTCATTGGTGGCGCTGGGTGGCGTGCCTATTACGATCAACGACCCAGGCTGCGTGGCAAAAACATTTCCGGATTATTTTTCGGTGTTTTCAACGATTGCGAGTTGATTTTATTTAAGCGCCTTCGCATGAAAAGCAAGGTGCTTTTCCATAAACGACGCAATAAAATAGTAGCCATGATCGTAGCCGGCGTGGCGTTCGACGGTTAATGGCTGATTGGCCATCCTGCACGCCGATTCAAACTCATGCGGATGCAATTGCGCGTCCAGAAATTTATCGCCTAAACCTTGATCAATTAAAATGCCGTGTGGAAAAGGCGTTTTCATTTCACGCATCAGCATACTGGCGTCATGCTTCGCCCATGCCGTTTTGTCGTTGCCCAAATAGTGCGAAAAAGCCTTCTCACCCCACGCGCATTTCATGGGGGCAGCGATCGGCGCGAATGCTGAAACTGATTTGAAAATATTGCGCTCGCGATAGCGCAACGCCAAGGTAAGTGCGCCGTGGCCGCCCATTGAATGTCCAAAAATACCCAATCGATCTTTGTCGGCGGCGAAATTGGCGATGATGAGTTCGCGTAATTCCTCGACGATGTAGCTTTCCATTCGAAAATATTTCGACCACGGTGCCGCAGTGGCGTCGAGATAAAAGCCAGCGCCTTCACCAAAATCCCAATCGGTAGTTGCGCCTTCAATGCCCGTCTTGCGCGGGCTGGTATCAGGGGCGATCAGCATTATTCCGTGCTCCGCCGCAAATTTTTGCGCGCCTGCTTTGATCGGGAAAGTTTCTTCGTTACAGGTCAAGCCGGCGAGATAGAGCAGTGTGGGAATTTTGCCGAGCTTAGCTTGCGGCGGTGCGTACACCGAAAATTTCATCGGCAAACCAATCAGCCGGGATGAGTGCTGATAGAACCCTTGGGTGCCGCCGAAGGATGCGTGTTCGCTGATGGTTTCAATCATGCTAATCATGTCAGTAGAGCACCACCGTACGAATCGATTCGCCTCGCTTCATCAAATCAAAACCGTCGTTGATTTTTTCGAGCGGTAGGGTGTGCGTGATGAGGTCGTCAATATTTAATTTGCCTTCCATATACCAATCGACAATCTTCGGCACATCGGTGCGACCGCGCGCGCCGCCAAATGCAGAGCCTTCCCACACCCGCCCGGTGACCAGCTGGAACGGGCGCGTCGAGATTTCAGCGCCGGCTTCGGCCACGCCGATGATGACCGAGCGGCCCCAGCCCTTGTGACAGCATTCGAGCGCTTGACGCATGGTTTTGGTGTTGCCGATGCATTCAAAGCTGTAGTCCGCGCCGCCGTCGGTGAGCTGAACAATCGCATCGACGACATTCTCGTGATCTTTGGGATTGATAAAATGCGTCATGCCGAATTTGCGCGCCATGGCCTCACGTGCGGGATTCAAATCTACGCCGATAATCTTGTCTGCGCCCACCATCTTGGCGCCTTGAATCACGTTCAAGCCGATGCCGCCCAAACCGAATACGACCACATTTGCGCCAGCTTCTACCTTGGCCGTAAATATCACCGCACCTACACCGGTCGTGACGCCGCAGCCGATGTAGCAAACTTTGTCGAACGGCGCATCTTCGCGGATTTTAGCGAGGGCGATCTCAGGCGCGACAATGTAGTTTGAGAAAGTGGAGGTGCCCATGTAATGAAAAATTGGCTTGCCATCGATGGAAAAACGGCTGGTGCCATTGGGCATCAAGCCTTTGCCCTGGGTGGGGCGAATCGCTTGGCAGAGATTGGTTTTGCGCGATAAGCAAAATTTGCATTGCCGACACTCAGGTGTGTAAAGCGGAATGACGTGATCGCCTTTTTTGAGCGAGGTCACCCCTGCGCCTACATCTACAACGATGCCCGCGCCCTCATGGCCAAGAATCGATGGGAATATGCCCTCGGGGTCCGCCCCGGAAAGCGTGTAGTAATCGGTGTGGCAGATACCCGTCGCCTTGAGTTCCACCATTACCTCGCCAGCTTGCGGACCTTCCAAATCAACTTCTTCGATGGTGAGCGGTGCGCCCGATTTCCAGGCGATAGCGGCTTTGGTTTTCATGCTGTGTTTCCTTGTTTGTGCGGTGGGGGCGAATTAGCCGTATTTATTGGAAATAATATCAAGAGCCAAGCTGGACGCCTATTTATGAGCATTTTTGCCTCAAGATGCCCGCCAAGGCTAGGGGTTGAATTGTTATTTTTAAGCCGCAAATAGTTGTTGCGAACGGTTCTTATTACGGATATATTATGAACAAGAATGATTCGTATATAAGCGATCTTGAGTAACGTAAGAAGTGTAGCGGCAAGCGCTGCGGTTTTGGGTGACAAAAGCAGGTCACAAAAGTAAGTAACGTTTTTACTGTGCCTCATTTTCAAAGGTGTTTGAAATATGTACATCTGTATTTGCAATGCAGTTACTGAACGCGAAATTCGCCACGCGGTAGAGCTTGGCTGCACGAGCTACAAGAAATTGCACGATGAACTAGGTGTTGGCACTTGTTGCGGTAAATGCAAGAAGGATGCAGCCCGGGTGGTGAAAAATCATGTGGCTGAGCTGCGTGCGGTGAATAGCAGTTGCGGCGATTTTAACTTGGCGCTGTAGATCGAGACTGAGTTGAATTTGCAGAAATAAATACGGCCGCAATAAATGAGGCCGCATTGTTTTTTATTTAAATTTTTAGCACGCAGGTTTTATATGCTTTCAAGCTAATTGGATCATTCAGCCTCGCCAATTTGCGTTTGTAAATAGTTTTGAATGCCTATTTTGCCAATCAATTCTTGTTGCGTTTCAATCCAGTCGATGTGCTCTTCGGTGTCATCAAGGATCATTTGAAATATTTCGCGGCTCACAAAATCACGCGCGGATTCGCAGTAAACAATCGCGTCTTTGACCACGGTTTGTGATGCGTATTCAAGTTTCAAATCGGCTGACAGCGCTTCTGCAACGGTCTCACCGATCGCAATTTTGTGCATGTCTTGCAGGTTCGGCAGGCCATCGAGCATGAGGATTCGTTCTATCAATTTATCCGCATGTTTCATTTCGCCAATCGACTCTTCGTATTCTTTTTTGCCGAGTGCCGCGAGGCCCCAGTGTTTATAAATACGCGAGTGCAGGAAATATTGATTGATCGCCGTGAGCTCGTTGGTGAGCTGCTTGTTTAAATGCTTGATAACAACTTTATCGCCTTTCATGGCATCACCTTTTGATAGTTAGAACATAACGCATAGTAGTTGGTTTACCGGTTCAACAAAAACAGCCGTTGCCGATTGTAATTGCGGTTAAGAATGAAATTGAGAATTGATCGCGTCTGACGAAAGCTTATTTGAAAATTCATTGATGGAAATCCCCAAAGAACTTCGCGAATCCGGCCTGAAAGCCACGCTGCCTAGACTAAAAATCCTGGAGCTGTTTCAACGTGCCGAACACAGCGCACCGAACGGGGTTCGGCATATGTCGGCAGATGATGTGTATCGTCATCTGCTGAAAGAAAACCTTGAAGTCGGATTGGCCACTATTTACCGAGTGTTAATGCAATTCGCTGAGGCGAAAATTTTGCTGCGCCGCCAATTTGATGGTGATCGCGCTGTTTTTGAAATTAATGCCAGCGAGCATCACGATCACATGGTCTGTGTAAGTTGCGGCAAGGTCGAGGAGTTTTTTGATAAGGCAATCGAGGAACGTCAAATGTTGCTGGCTAAGCAGCATGGGTTTAGTTTGCGCGATCATTCGCTTTCAATCTATGGTCTATGCAAAGGCTGTGTAAAGCGTGACCGTGCGACGTTTGGGGCCGCCATACAAAGCACTATGCCATTGCAGCCAGCGCTCTCCAGCCCGACGCGGTTGGTCCCAAAGTCTCATAAATAGCATTTCGACGATGATGACTTCTGATTCTGCAATTTCTCAAACCGCGCCAGTTTGTCCACAGCCGCTTTCGTGCGCAAGATCTCCTCTTGAGACGCTGGCACCTCAATCTGGCAATGTCACGTTAGATCAGCTAGCCAAAGGTGCTCAGGTGGTAATTGCACGCATTGACACCAGTGCGCAGAGCGGCGAAATATCGCTACGACTAATGGAGCTGGGTTTTGTTGAGGGTGAAATAGTCAGGGTGGTGGCAAAAGGATATTTTGCAGGCACGCCAATCGCAGTGCGAGTGGGCGGCACCACATTTGCATTGCGACGATTTGAGGCCGCACTTATTTCAGTTTTACCGCTCGCGCAGCCAGTGTCTGCCTCGTCGGCTCATCCGGTTGGGCTCGAATCATCATGAACGCTGTCACGCAGCTGCCTCTTCAAGCGCATAAACGCGTGCCTAATCACCCCAATGCAGCCGACAAAACGGATTCGGCGGCATCATTGTTCGCTTTGGTTGGCAATCCAAACTGCGGTAAAACGGCGCTGTTCAACAGGCTCACGGGAGCGCGCCAAAAAGTTGCCAACTACGCGGGGGTCACGGTTGAACGCAAAGAAGGCAGCTTTGTTTCGCCAGCCGGTCGCGCATGGCGAGTGCTTGATTTACCCGGGGCCTACAGTCTTAACGCAACCACACCGGATGAGGCCATTACCCGCGATGTCGTGATGGGTAATCGCCGCGATGAGCCCGCGCCAGCGTGCATTGTATGTGTGGTTGATGCGACCAACCTGAACCTGAATTTGCGCATGGCGCTGGAGTTAAAACGCCTCGGCAAACCGATGTTGCTGGCATTGAATATGAGTGATGTGGCGCAAAAGCGCGGCATTAAAATTGACCGCGAAAAATTGAGTCAGGAACTCGGTTTGCCTGTGGTAGAAACAGTGGCGGTTCGCGCGGGTGGGGTAGTAGATTTAATTCGCTGTCTGGATCAATTTGATCTGACAACACGTGCGGTACACGATGCGCTGGCCGCCTCAGCTCCACCTTCTCAAGCTTCACCTCTTTCCCTCTCAGAAACGCATGCTGAGGTTCGCCGTTTGCTCAAAGTTTGCGTCGATACGCGGGTTCAAACAGGCACCTACACAGAAGCCATCGATGCTGTTGTGTTGCATCCTGTGGTGGGTTTGATCCTGCTCGCGGTGTTGATGTTTCTGGTGTTCCAGGCCGTGTTTAGCTGGGCGAAATTGCCGATGGATGCGATCAAAGAGGGCGTCACCTGGGGCGGCGCGCAGTTGGGCGTATTGCTGCCTGCGGGCATGCTGCGCAGCTTGCTGGTGGAAGGCGTTATTGGCGGCGTCGGCAGTGTCTTGGTTTTTTTGCCGCAGATTTTGATTTTATTTTTCTTTATTCTGGCGCTAGAAGATTCCGGTTATTTGCCGCGTGCGGCATTTTTGCTGGATCGTTTGATGGGCCGCGTGGGCTTATCGGGCCGCGCATTTATTCCGTTATTGTCCAGCTTTGCCTGTGCGATACCCGGTGTGATGGCGACACGCACGATTCAGAACCCGCGCGATCGGCTTGCCACCATCATGATTGCGCCGCTCATGACCTGCTCCGCGCGCCTGCCGGTTTACGCGCTCATCATCGCTGCATTTATTCCCGACAAAACGGTCTGGCGGTTTTTCAATTTGCAGGGTGTCGTGTTGTTCGCGCTCTATGTTGCGGGCATTGTTTCAGCGATGGCAGTGGCTTGGGTATTTAAAAGTATCGTGAATAGAAAGTCGGGTAAAACAAACCACGCGCTGATGCTGGAGCTTCCGGACTATCACTGGCCCCATCTACAAAATTTAATGCTCGGTTTGTGGGAGCGCATGAAAATTTTCATGACGCGTGTCGGCACGATTATTTTGTCGCTGATGATTCTGCTGTGGGCGCTATCTACTTTTCCCGCGCCGCCAGCCGGCGCCACCCAGCCCGCGATTTACTACAGCGCGGCAGGCCTGATGGGGCGCGGCCTCGAAGTGTTATTTGCGCCAATTGGCTTTAATTGGCAAATCTGTATCGCCCTTGTTCCCGGCCTTGCTGCGCGCGAGGTGGCGGTGGGCGCGCTCGGTACCGTGTACGCACTCTCACAAACCGGCGATGAGTTAGCGACCCAGCTTGCCCCGCTTATCGCCAGCACTTGGAGCATCGCCACAGCCCTATCACTTTTGGCGTGGTATGTGTTTGCACCACAATGCATCGCAACGCTGAGCGTGGTCAAACGTGAAACCAATAGCTGGCGTTATCCGATCTTAATGGCCGCGTATTTATTCGGCCTCGCCTATCTCGCCTCGTTCATCACCTACCGCGTGGCACTCGCGTTTGGGTTGGGGGGACACTGACATGCTTGAGGTGTTGGTCATTTCACTGATGGTGGGCGCTGCTGCCATACATGTTGCGTTTAAATTGGCACCGAAACCAGCCCAGCAGATATTTCGTGCGGTGATGGCGGCTGGCTTAAACAAAATTGGCCTCGCCAAGGCGGCGCAGCGGGTCATTGTTGCGCAAGCAGCGGATAAGGCTTGTGGGAGCGGCTGCGACGGGTGTGGAACGGAAGCTGTGGCGGGTGCGGAGATGACCGATGATGGAGCGAGGGTGGTGCAGAAAGTGGTGCAGAAAGTGGTGCATTTTTACCCGCGTAATAGATAGGTCAACAAGGCGCCAAATTCAGTAATTTATGCATTCTGTGCTGTCATCATTAGGTAAACGATGACGCTATTTATCTGAGCCACTAGCGCAGTCAGCGGATGGCGCATTGCTCAATGATCATGATCGTCGTGTAAGCCTGTATTCAGCAACGTCCGCGCTTCAAAAATCACTTCAGAAGCAGTGAGACCGCTAGGCCCCATGCCATGATGCGCGGCGCAATCGGCGGCGGCACCGTGCAAATAAACGCCTAATTTTGCCGCGTCGAGTGGCGTCAAACCAAGTGCTAAAAACGCAGTGATCATGCCTGAAAGTGCATCGCCCATGCCGCCAGAGGCCATGCCGGGGTTGCCGGTGGTGTTGATGAAATAGTGGCCTTGGGGCGTGGCGATGACGGTGCCTGCGCCCTTTAAAACGACGATGGCTTGCGCGCGTTCGGCGATGCTGACGGCGGCTTTGATTCGATCTGCTTGAACTGCTGCCGTGGTGATGTTAAGCAGTCGAGCGGCTTCGCCGGGATGGGGCGTCAATACAGGATATTTATTTAAGGTATCCGCACGGCGGGCGCTTTCAGCCATTTTTGCCTCAAGAGGCGCACCAGTGCTGGCGTTTGCATTTCCAATTTTGACAAATTCCAGGGCGTCGGCATCAATCAAAACAGGTCGGTTTGAGGCTAGGACCTTCTCAAGTAATCCTTTCACGGCTTTGGCATTTTCTTTGCCCTTCCCCGCACCCATGCCAATGGCGTACGCCGTGATATTTTTATCATTGGCAATTTCGACCGCGCGGCGCACCATGATTTCCGGATTGATGGCGTCAAACGCCATCGCGTCAGTCGCCATTAAGCCCAGGAAAACTTTGCCGGGCCCCATGTGCAGCGCGGCACGCGCGGCAAGAACAGCAGCACCAACCATTCCTTTCGCGCCGCCAATAATGCCGACGTTGCCGTAGATTCCTTTGTGCGTATTGTTGCGACGTTGCGGAATCAGTTCGGCCATGTCGGCCTCGGTGAGCAATTTAGCGTGGCTGATAGGCAAGTTAGCAGTCAGCGGCTCAATATAAATTTTGCCGCTATGGTCGGTGCCGTCGGCAGTATATAGGCCGGGCTTTGCACCCAGAAATGTCATGGTAAGGTCGGCATTGATCGTGTCTGCAAATGCAACGCCGGTATCGGCCGATAGTCCGGATGGAATATCGATCGCTAGAATTTGCGTTGCTGAATTTTCACGCTGCGCATTGGCAAAACGAATCGCATCGCGAAATTCGCCCGTGGGCGATTTGCTCAGGCCGATGCCAAAAATACCGTCGATGATGAGTCCAAACGGTGATCCATATTTTGGCCCGAATTTTGGCCCAAACTCCGGCATAGGCGCGGCGTTCCGAACAGTCTTTGGTGTGGGCGTAGCAACGGTTCCGTTAGCCGCAAGGTACGCGGCGTGCGCTTTTTTTGAAGCGGGGTCGGCGTGCTTTTGGTCGCCGATTTGCCACACGCATACCTTAATTTTTTTGGCCTGCAATGCTCTCGCGGCGACCCAGGCGTCACCGCCGTTATGGCCTGTTCCCGCGATAACCAGAACAGATTTTTTCAATTTGTTTTTTGCGATGATTTCGAGCGCACGTACGGCTACGGCTTCGCCTGCTGCTTGCATTAGCGATTTTTTGGGTTGTGATTTTAGATGCGCGGCCTCGATCTGCCGCAGCTCGCTAACGAAATATAAATAAGTCATTTTTTTGCGATTATGCGGTTGGCGTAAGGATGGAATCAGCAGCGACCGGCAGCAACGCCGGATAGTCTGTGCTGAAATGCAGCCCGCGGCTTTCTTTGCGACTGGACGCGCAGCGCACAATTAACTCCGCGGTCTGCACCAGATTACGCAATTCAATCAAATCGTTTGAAACACGGAAATTGGCGTAGTACTCGTGGATTTCGTCTTTGAGTAGATTGATCCGATGCATTGCGCGTTCGAGGCGTTTATTGGTACGAACAATGCCAACGTAATCCCACATAAAACGCCGCAACTCATCCCAATTATGCGAGATGATCACCTCTTCATCAGCATGAGTAACGCGGCTCTCGTCCCAGGCAGGCAGCGGCGGGATGATTGCCGGGATTGACGCGGCAATATCCTTGACCACGGCTTCCGAAAACACCAGACACTCCAGCAACGAATTGCTTGCCAGACGATTTGCTCCATGCAAGCCGGTGCACGAAACTTCACCGATCGCATACAAATTTTCCACATCTGTCCTGCCACGCAAATCAGTGACCAAACCGCCGCAAGTGTAGTGCGCAGCGGGCACGATAGGAATCGCATCTTTGGTAATATCGATGCCAAAGGTTAAGCATTTTTCATAGATATTGGGAAAGTGCGATTTCAGAAAATCAGCGGGTTTGTGCGAGATATCGAGATACACAAAATCAAGCCCGCGCTTTTTCATTTCATAGTCGATCGCGCGCGCCACCACGTCACGCGGCGCCAGTTCCGCACGCTCATCATGAGACGGCATAAAACGTTCACCTGCGCGGGTTTTATCGTTCGGATCGGGCAGTTTTAAATAGCCCCCTTCACCGCGCACGGCTTCAGTAATCAAATACGATTTGGCGGCGGAGTGATACAGGCAGGTGGGATGAAATTGCATAAATTCCATGTTCGCCACGCGACAGCCCGCCCGCCAGCCCATCGCAACGCCGTCACCTGTGACCACATCCGGGTTGGTGGTGTACAAATACACCTTGCCCGCGCCGCCCGTGGCGAGTGCTGTGAACCGCGCACCGATGGTGTAGACCTTGCCGGTTTTGTTATTCAGCGCGTACGCGCCGTAGCAGCGTTTTTCGTTACCCAAGCCGAGTTTTTTGCTGGTGATTAAGTCGACCGCAATGTGATGCTCGAGCACTTCAATATTCGGGTGCTCTTTTAATTGCGAAACCAGGGTTTTTTGCACGGCGCTGCCGGTCGCATCGGCGGCATGGGCAATGCGTCGATGCGAATGGCCGCCTTCGCGGGTGAGGTGCAGTTCTGCGTGGTTATTGTCGTCGCGCGTAAACGGCACGCCTTGATTGACCAGCCATTCGACTGCATCTTTGCCGTGCTCGACCACAAATCGAACCGCCTCGTCTTTGCATAATCCCGCGCCTGCCACATGCGTATCCCGAATGTGGTTTTCAGCGGAATCATCGTCGCTTAAAACGGCCGCAATCCCGCCCTGCGCCCAGGCACTCGCGGCGTCGAGCAATTCGTGTTTGGTGAGCAGGGCAACTTTCTGGGTTTCAGCCAGTCTTAACGCGAGCGACATGCCCGCCAAACCGCTGCCGATAATCAGTACATCGTAGTTTTTCATTTGCCACGCTTTTCATAAAATACGTAAATTAAGTAGTTTGAGTTCAAATCAAGACCTGAAGTGAACTATTGCACCATCCAAAGGTCTATGCAGATAGCAATTTGTTTAAAGTCTGCTAACTCGTTATGGAGATAAGACTTTTTGCAATTTTTTGACTCTAAAACAAAGTGCAGGAGAGGCCAATATGACTGAGCTAACGTTTATAATACCCGACGCAGGTTTGATGAATCCGGGGTTTGGTTTAAAAGAAGCTTCTGCTTCAATTTCGGCCGTACAGCGCCGCGCGGCAAACGCAGTGCGTGCGGCTGGCGCCGTCGTAAATGCCGCCGCTGCACCCAAAGTGATGAAAATAAACCTTCCGGAAGTGGCGTTAAAAACGGGAGCAGTTTTGATGAGTGATCGAGAAATCGATCAACAGTTGGTTGAACGCGCGCAGTCAGGCGACAAAAAGGCTTTTGAATTGCTGGTGATCAAATATCAGCGCAAAGTCGAGCGACTGTTATCGCGCATTATTCGCGATCAAGCCGAGGTCGAAGATGTCGCGCAAGAGTCATTTATCAAAGCGTATCGTGCGCTCGCGAACTTTCGTGGAGATAGTGCTTTTTACACGTGGCTTTATCGAATTTCAGTAAATACGGCCAAAAATTATCTGATTAGTCAGGGCCGCAGAGCGCCTACCAGTACTGAGTTTGACGCCGAAGAAGCAGAAGGTTTTGAAGACGCGAGTGGCCTGCGCGATATTGCAACTCCAGACGCAGAATTGATGTCCAAGCAGATCGGCGCAATTGTTAATAAAACGATTGACGCATTGCCTGACGAATTAAAGACTGCCATCACGTTACGTGAGATTGATGGCATGAGTTACGAGGAAATTGCCCAGATTATGGATTGCCCTATTGGCACCGTAAGATCAAGGATTTTTCGCGCACGTGAAGCGGTTGCGCTGCAGTTGCGTCCCCAATTGGGCACGATGAAGGACAGGAGATGGTGAAATGAACGAAAAATTATCGGCGTTGATGGACGGCGAGCTGGATCGTGGTGACGCGATCGCGGCGATCAAAACACTTGGCCAAGACGTGCATCAGCGCGGCGATTGGGATTGCTATCATTTAATCGGCGACGCGTTGCGTGGCGACTCATCAGCGGTTACGGCGCGACGTAAAGCTTGTGCCGAATCCATCTTCGCGAAGCTGGCGGCAGAGCCCACCATTTTGGCACCCGCCGCCATATCGGCTTCGGCCAAGTTGAGCGTGGTGGCCAAGTCGGCAGCGGTTGAAAAGAAAACCCGCATGGTGCTGGCCATGGCGGCATCGGTGGTGACGGTAACGGCGATCGGTGTGATTGCATTGCGCCAACAAAATGGCATCGTGGTGCCGATACAAATTGCTGAGCAAGCGCGACAGGTATCAATGCCCGCGCCTTCGGTATTGTCCGCGACAGCCGGTGACATTGAAGCAAATAAACGCGTCAATGATTATCTGGTGATTCATCGGCAGTTTGCAAATGCATCGGCGTTTCAACCAGCATCGTTAAAGCAGCCTGAACCTCGCCAGGCTGCGGCGCAATAAGTTTATTGGTGGTACGTCAAATATTTCCCTACTGTGCATTGCGTGCTTGGCATAGTCCGCGCAACAGAATGAAAACAGGGTCGTTAAAAATAAGTTGTTTGCAATTTGCACGCAATTTGCATCCAGGCGCATTGAGCAAGATATGAACCGGGCTCCTACTTCGTCACCCAGATATACGCAGCTACCAGTCCGCAAACTGGCCCGATGCATCAAGTTTGCATTGGCTAGCGTGATTTTTGTCAGTGCAGCAGGCGCAGCGCAATATGCATTTGCGGGCGACCCGCGCAATGGCCTCACGAGCCAAAATATCAGTCCCCTCAATTTCCCAAGTCAGGAAAATCGGTTAGGCGAACCGCGGGACTTAAAAAACCAGGATGCGCTCGAATGGCTGGAACGCATTTCTCGAGCGGGCCGAGAGATGCCCTACACCGGCGTATTTGTGCATTCGACACCGGAAAACAGCACGTCTTCGCGGGTCACCCATCTGGTCGATAAACAAGGCGTTGAGCACGAAAAAATTGAATCGCTTGACGGGCCGTTGATGGAAACGATCCGACGCAACGAGGAAATGTATTGTTATCAGCCTGAAGCTAAGGTTGTGCGTATTGATCGTCGCACCACCGGCAGATTTTTCCCCGCGCTGGTGACCGGTAGCCCACAAAAAATTGCAGAAAATTATCGCGTCAAGTTAGGCCCCAAAGATCGGTTCGCGGATTACGACTGCCAGTGGATTGTTCTGGAGCCCAAAGATTCGATGCGCTACACGCAAAAACTTTGCGCTGAACTCGGTTCGGGACTGCTGCTTCGTGCAAAAACCTTTAATGATCGGAACCAGTTGCTCGAACAATTTGTCTTTACCCAGCTTGATCTCAGTCGTGCTGTGTTTAAACAGTCGCTTAAATCCAAGTTTGAAGAATCAATCGGATGGCGGCGTGACTACTCTGTGCCAGCAGCAGCGCAAAAAGATACCGAAACCGGCTGGTTGGTGACCAATCTGCCGGCAGGGTTCAAGAAAATAATGGAAATGATGCGCTCTCTGTCCGGTCGTCCACAACCTGTGGCGCACCTGGTGTTTTCTGATGGCGTATCGCATGTATCGGTATTTGCCGAGCCCTCGCAATCTCCCGCGAGGGTGAGTGCAGGCGGTGCGTCTGACGATAGTCCAACAACATTCGCGGTGAGATCTGTAGCGGATTATCAGGTCACGGTAATGGGTGAAGTGCCATTTGCGGCAGTGCAGGCGATTGCGGATGGTGTTACCCGTAGAGCGCGTTGAGTTTGCAGGTTGCTGCAAGGCGCATATTTAGCTCAGCAAAATCGGGGTGGCAGATTTCAGGTCTGCATCTGATTTGGTGCCAAGACCGTTATAGTCGTGACCGGGAACCGTTTGGTGATGGTCTTAATATGGCTATTTAAAGTTGCGCAGTTGTGGCGTTAATTTGATTTGATATTTGAATTTTGTATGACGGAGAAAAAATGAATAGTCGTATTGTTGTTAGTCAAGTTGCTTCATTCACCTTTGATGGTCGCGCACGCGCGTTGCAAGTAACGAATATAGCCAAAAATACAGCCACTCAGCGTCCCCTAAAGTTGGCAGCGAATATGGCATTAAGCGTGGTCGCCGCGCTGGCCATGATGTTTGCGCTGGCTATTTCGTCGGCTCCTGCAGCGGCGGCGAAAGAGCTACCTGACTTTACTGAGCTGGTTGATAAATTCGGCCCTGCTGTGGTCAATGTGAGTACCAAAGCCCGCGCCAGTGCTCGTGCCCAAGGCGGTTTGCCATTGGATGAGAACGATCCAATGTACGAATTTTTCCGCCGCTTTATGCCGCCGGATGCAACGCCGTCACCACGTAATCCGAACCCCAATGTGCCGAATCCTAAATCACCCCGTCGCACCCCGAAAAGTGGTGAGGAGCCACCGCTGAGAAATTTAGGGGTGGGATCGGGCTTTATTTTTTCAACAGATGGCTATGTCCTGACTAACGCCCACGTTGTTGCGAACGCCGAAGAAGTGACGGTAACGCTCACGGACAAACGTGAATTCAAAGCAAAGGTAATCGGCTCTGACCAGCGTACTGACATTGCGGTGCTAAAACTTGAAGCCACAGGGTTGCCGAAAGTCACACTGGGCGACTCGGACAAAGTACGCGTTGGCGAATGGGTGATGGCAATCGGCTCGCCGTTTGGTTTCGAGAACACGGTGACGGCGGGAATTGTCAGCGCAAAAACGCGCGAGACTGGCGAATTTGTTCCCTTCATTCAAACCGACGCGGCGGTGAATCCGGGCAATTCAGGGGGCCCGCTATTTAATATCAAGGGCGAAGTGATTGGCATTAACTCGCAAATTTACTCGGATGGCGGCGGATACATCGGCATCTCGTTTGCGATCCCGATCAACACTGCAAACGAAACCGCAAACCAAATTATCAAAGGCGGCAAAGTAACACGCGGTCGCATCCAGATCGAGATGGAGCAGGGCGGTATCAGCGACGACCTGGCCGAATCGTTTGGTTTGCCAAAATCGCCCGGCGTGATGATTAAAAATGTTGAGAAAGGCGGCCCCGCCGACAAAGCCGGGATTCAAGCCAAGGACATCATTCGCAAGGTTAATAGCGTTGCCGTGAAAAACAATATCGAAGTTGTGCGCGCTATTTCAACCAAAACGCCAGGCACAAAAATTACACTTTCGATCTGGCGCAAAGGCGTGGACAAAGATTACAGTGTGACCGTTGCTGAGGCACCTGCTGATGCACGGGTGGCAAATCTGGGCGACAAGAAAGCAGACCCAAAATCACCGGGTACGCCTAATCGCCTCGGACTGGTCGTAAAAGACATTGGTGCTGATGATAAAAAAGAGTTGAAATTAGGACAAGGCGTTATCGTTGAAGATGTCGACGGGGCAGCCGAGAGAGCCGGAATTCAGGCGGGCGATTTGATTCTAGCGTTCAACACGGTAGACGTCAAAACAGCGGCGCAATTTGCAGACTTGGTAGCAAAAATGGATGTTAAGAGGCCTGCGGCGCTATTGATCAAGCGTGGCGAAGAAAGCCGCTATGTGACGTTGCGAGCGGACGTGAAGTAAAAGCAATAACGGCATTTGCAGACGATGGTGCATAAGCCGGGATTGTCATGAAGCTGACGATCTTGTCCAGGAGTTATTGTCATTTATGTGATGACTTGATAGCGGCGTTGAACAGTTCTCAGCGTCGCCATCAAATTCAGCTGAAAATAGAAATTATCGATATTGATTTGTATCCTGAGCTGGAGATTCGATACGGGGATAAAGTGCCTGTATTGCTGGATGGGGAAAACGAAATATGTCATTACTTTTTTGACGAAGCAGCTTTTTTAGCGCACTGCACGGCTCACTCGTCGATTAGCTTGCGTAAGTGACATGATGCGAGGCGTCGTGTTGAATAGCTCGCAGAATTAGTGTGTTTGCGTTAAAATCTGAGGAGAGAATCGCTTTCCAAAAATAAGGGCACGAGATCGTGCCCTTATTCGTTTTTTAGGCCTTGCTTGAGATATTCAGTGGCCACGTTGTTACCCCTTCTATTCTTATGAAATTAATCAGAAATTTTTCCATCATTGCGCACATCGACCATGGTAAATCGACCTTGGCGGATCGAATTATTGAGCGCTGTGGCGGCCTTTCATCACGCGAGATGGAGTCGCAAGTGCTTGATTCCATGGCGCTTGAGCGTGAACGAGGGATTACGATCAAGGCCCAGACGGCGGCGCTAACGTACAAAGCCCGCGATGGACAGACTTACGAATTGAATTTGATCGACACTCCCGGTCACGTCGATTTTTCGTATGAGGTTTCGCGATCACTTTCTGCGTGTGAAGGCGCGCTATTAGTTGTCGATGCCTCGCAAGGTGTTGAGGCGCAGACGGTGGCTAATTGTTACACCGCAGTCGAGCTGGGCGTTGAAGTCGCACCAGTATTAAACAAAATTGATTTGCCTTCAGCGGATGTAGAGCGCGTGAAGGCCGAGATTGAAGACATCATTGGTATCGATGCCTCGGACGCGGTTCAATGCAGTGCCAAGACCGGCTTGGGGATTGATGATGTTATTGAAACCGTCATCGCAAAAATTCCCCCCCCCTTGGGCGACGCGAGTGCGCCGGTAAAAGCGCTGATCATTGATTCATGGTTTGATAATTACGTTGGTGTGGTGATGCTGGTTCGCGTTGTGGACGGTGTGATTAAACCAAAAGACAAAATCTTGTTAATGGCGACGGGTGCCCAGCATCTGGTCGAGCACGTTGGCGTGTTCACACCAAAGTCAGTGGGTAAAGATCAGCTTTCTGCGGGTGGCGTGGGCTTTATTATTGCGGGCATCAAGGAGTTGGCGTCGGCAAAAGTAGGCGATACCGTCACGCTGGTAGATCGTCCCGCAAGCACCGCGTTGCCTGGATTTAAAGAGAT
>JANYGV010000005.1 GCA_025359285.1 Burkholderiales bacterium | reverse complement strand
AGTACGCGGCAGAACCAGGCAAGGCGATGCGTGTTACCTGCGCAAGCCAGCCGCGCCTCAATAAAGGCATACTTCAACTGGACAGCTTCACGAAGTATGCCGTGGCTTTTTCGGGGTGGCTTAGGGCCATTACATTAATATGTCGCGCTCCTCGCAGGCCATAGCCAGTTCGCGCTTTAAGCGATTCACCTCGGCCTGAAGCTCGTTCACCGGTTGCAGGCGTTGCGCATCGACGCTGGCGAGCTTGCCCGCACAGGCCTTACGAGCCCAGTTGGCGTAAGTTTGTACCGACAGGCTTAGCTTCCGGGCTGCCGCTGTGAGCATCATGCCTTGCTCGGTGACCAGCTTGACGGCTTCGGCTCGGTATTCATGTTCATAGACGTTCCGGGCTTCCAGACATTTCGATCTGCATGTTTCCGTGAAAATACCAGGTTCATGGGGTTCGTCTTAGCGAGACCCTTTTACACACGTTTGCAGGCGCTTAAAAACCATGTGGGAAATGGACCAGAACATGCTTCCCACCGCGCGCATCAGCGTATTCCCTGACGCAGAGTTTAGCGAAATGGGATCCACTGTGGGTTAGAAAATCGATCACTGTTTCACCGGCTGGAGCCTGACAGTGGTGATTGATTATTCAACCCATCGCGTGCAGATTGATGCCATCCGCGAGTGCCAACAGTTGGTTTATTTCGCGCCCGATGATGGCCGCAATTTTTTCGTGATAAAGCCCGTTACCAGCAGCAACAACGACTTCGCACTTGCCGCAAATGGCGTCGCGGACACGGGAATTAAAATACCTTCATCCGGCGATCAGTTGCCCATATCAATGTGCATAATGGTGAGTGCTCACCGTTGACATATGAGCCATTAACAACGGTGTCTCCAGATGTTGAATGCATCTCCCCCCTGGTACATGGTTGAGTGATCTCGTAGGCGAACACTGACAAAGTTTCGTTGGCTAGGCTGACGATGCTCCCGATATAAATTGACTAACATCCAACTCCTAGTATGTAAGCTAAACCCTGAAGCTCATTCGGTTCTGAGCTTTTCAAGTGTTTTGAGACTTTCAAAGGAGTCAACATGAACAGTCAATCGAACTCTCCGCGTAGTAGTCGACCGATCCCGATTTTAAACGACAGGGAAGCGCCAAACTTTGACCCGATTCGGGACGATCCTGAGCCGATGCTCGAGCCGACGTTAGGTCCGCCGCGCAAGAGACCATCGCAAGTAGATGAGAATAGTGGCAGATCAACCGAAAAGGTTGTGAAGGAAACTTCAAATAATTTAAAGCCTGTAGATGTAAGCACAAATGCAAACGCTGCTACTGCCGGATCGTTGCAGGAAACTACGAAGTTAAAAATAGCCCGCGAAAAAGCGTTGGAGCACAAACACGACCTGAGAGACTTTTAAATAAAAAAAGTTGCCATGTAGCCTACCAATTTGAGCATTCAAAACTTGATCAATGTGAAATATTTCTATGCTTTCGTCGCGACCTTAATTGTGCTGGTCGTCTTGGATGCCATCTGGCTAAAAATGGTGATGGGCAGCATTTTTAAAACTGAGCTGGGGGATTTGGCGTTGTCAAGCCCTCGAGTTCTTCCCGCCGTGTTTTTTTATGTGATGTATGCATTGGGGGTGGTGGTGTTTGTGGTGTTACCAAATTCACTATCTCCATCGCCATCAACATGGCAAAGTGCATTTCTAGTGGGCGCGCTATTTGGGTTGATAGCCTTCGGTACTTATGACCTGACGAATATGGCTACGCTAAAAGCCTGGTCATGGAAACTTGCCAGCATTGACATGGCCTGGGGAACTTTTGTGACTGCGGCAAGCGCTGCGGCTGGGCGCGCAATGTGGATTTTTGCATCTTGATCAGCGATATTTTTAAAACCGTACAAAGACCATTTCAATGAACACTCAAATCCGCTTCGATATTAGTTGTGCGCTTGGTTATGAAGTAACAGGATCAAGCGACTTTCTGTTTAATATTGAGGTAGCGCAAACTCCGCAGCAGACGGCGCTTTCGAGCCATTATTCTGTTTCCAATGCGCTGAACGTTGAGAGCTTTAAGTCAAAGGATTTGCCGAATAAATTCATTCGTTTTTCGGCGTCGTCCGGCTTTGTAAATGTGGATTACGTGGCAAGTGTGCTCATTAATCATTACTGGGCAGAGCCCGGCACGTTGGTGGAGCATCCAATCGCCGAGTTGCCGAAAGAGGCGTTACCCTATCTCTTACCGAGCCGCTATTGTGAATCGGACAAATTATTTGATTTTGCAAATAGTCATTTTGGCGGATTGCCGCGAGGCTATCAGCGGGTTCAAGCCATTTGTGATTGGGTGTTTGCGAACGTACGCTTTATGCCAGGTGCATCGAATGCACTGACCTCGGCGACCGATACGTTGAACAGCGGCGCTGGTGTTTGCAGGGATTTTGCGCATCTGACGATTGGCTTGTTGAGATCACTAAATATCCCGGCCAGATTTGTGGCGGGCTATGACTACGGCGCTGATCCTGCGTTGGGCCCTACTGACTTCCATGCCTATGTTGAGGCATTCGTCGGCAATCGCTGGTTCATTTTTGATTCCACGCGCATCTGCCCACGCAATGGTCTGGTTCGAATCGGTACTGGTTTTGACGCGGCAGATGTTGCATTCGCGACGATTTTCGGGCCGGCCCGATTCACCGGGATGAAATTGGATATTCAGCCGTTTGACGAGTCAGGATTGCCGATTACGCTGGTCGATAATCTATCCCTTGCCATTTCTACGTCGTCGATTGACGATATGCATGATGGCATGCCAAACATGGTCGACAGCTCGCGTCCGGTTTCTAATTCAGTGATGAGTGCGGCCGCAAACTCTGACTTTTCGGCGGAAATCATTTCGTTCAAACATTAAACACATAGAATGAAACGCTGGCTTGCAACTGAAGCCGCCAATGTTGCAACTAAAGAATAATGAATAGCTCACCCCGCGAGCTTAGCGAGCAAATGTGTAAGTCAGCACCTACACGCAACCTTCCCTCATGCTGACATTACGCCCATGACGGCTCAGCTACTCTATCGATGTGGTGGCAAGTTTAACAACGATAAGGTGGCTTGTTGCACGACTACGCCATCCGGGCACATAGCCCTGTAGGTGCGCGCTTACAACTATCTCCTCTACTTCCCGACATTACAGCTTCATTCTCAAACTTAATATGATGGGGCGGTTAACGATACACCAGCCAATCTTTTAGTGAACCAACGAATACCACTGCCAGTTCTGACTTCGTTAAACATAGGCATCAGCGTAACGCGATTGGCGGCGCTAGAGAGAACGGTTTGAACACAAACTGCGATTTATATTTATTTATCCATCAGGAGATTCATCATGAATTGGGACACGATCGAAGGCAATTGGAAGCAGCTTAAAGGTAATGTTAAGGAACAATGGGGCAAATTGACCGACGACAACTTGGACATCATCGCAGGCAAGCGTGACCAGCTAGCCGGCAAGATTCAAGAAGCTTATGGCGTCACTAAAGACGAAGCTGAAAAGCAAATTTCAGATTTTGAGAAGCGCCAATCCAAGTAATTTAAATGCTGGTCGGTCGTAACACAATCCTCGGAACACACCCAACAGCCAGCTTAACTAATATTCAAAAGGAAATTATCATGACTAAAAAAATCATATCCACTCTCGTCATTTCATTGCTCGCGGCAACTAGCATGACAGCATTTGCAGCAATGACCAAAGCCGAATACGGCATGGCAAAAGACCAGATCAAGGCAGACTACAAAGCCGCCAAAGCCAGTTGTAATAGCTTGAACGGTAATGCTAAAGACATTTGTGTTGTCGAAGCAAAAGGCAACGAAAAAGTAGGTAAAGCGGATTTGGAAGCTCGTTACACTGGCAAAGCAAAAGCGCAATACAATCTGCGTCTTGCCAAGGCAGAAGCCGCTTATGACGTCGCGAAAGAAAAATGTGATGACGTAACCGGTAACGCAAAAAATGTGTGCGTGAAGGAAGCCAAGGCTGGTCTGATTAAGGCAAAATCAGATGCTAAGCTCACCAAAACTGTCAAAAACGCGACCACAGATGCCATGGACGAGCGTATGACTGCAGATTACAAAGTCGCAGTTGAAAAGTGTGATGCGTTGGCTGGTGACGCAAAGTCCGCATGTGTAACCGCTGCCAAAACCAAGTTCAACAAGAGCTAGTTTTTCGAGTTAGGTGAGTGACGTTGTTGCGCAATCAGTTATAAATCCTGACAATAGCGTTATAACTGGTTGCGCGTCTTTTTACGTTGGTTTTCTGTTTTGAAAGCGCAGTGTCTAAATGGCATTTGAACCACAACTCGCTGCAAAAAATAATGACCTGCGCATCTTGATCGTTGACGATCACGATGTGGTGCGGGTGGGTTTTCGGCAGATCTTGATGGAACATTCCAGGTTCCAAGTGACAGGTGAAGCCAACTGTGCGAAGCAGGCGTTTGAATTGCTGCGCAAAGAAACGTTTGATATTGTTTTGCTCGACTTGTCCCTTCCCGATGGCTCTGGTGTCGATATTCTGAGGAAAATTCGCGAGCGCTACCCGGATACAAAAGTGCTAATGTTGAGCGGGTTTGCTGAAGAGCAATACGGCGTAAACATGTTGCGCGCGGGTGCGTCCGGCTTCCTCAGCAAAACATGTACTGCGGAACAACTCACCGGTGCGATTGAAACAATTGCGATCGGACGCCGGTATGTGAGCCCAAAGCTTGCCGAAATATTGGCCGAGGGATTGAGTGCACCTACGGATAAACCAGTGCATGAGCAGCTTTCAGAGCGGGAATTTCAGATTTTTTGTCGATTGTCGGAAGGCAAAACGGTGTCCGAAATTGCTGAGAGTTTATTCATCAGCGTTAAGACCGTGAGCACTTATCGCGCGCGCCTGCTGGAAAAAATGGGTTTGAAAACAAACTCCGAACTTACTTATTACGCATTAAAAAACGGGCTTATCCAATAACGACGTTCAAGCTAGCTTTATTGTGAAACTAGCGGAACGCCCGAAGGTTGGCAAACATGAATTATTTAGTTTTACCAAAGATGTGCGATGTCGAGATTGATCTTATGAGCAGGCTTAGAATTGCGATCATTGAGGATTCAATTAATATTCGCAAGCGCTTGGTCGAACTCGTGGAAGAGATGGGCAACATGGAAGTCGTGGGGCAGGCCTCGACGGAAGCTGAGGCGATCAATATTTGCAAACTCACGTCGCCGGATGCCATCATTTTGGATATGCAGTTGGAGGTAGGCAACGGTTTAGGTGTGATGCGGGCGATGCAATATGACACCTCAAAAACAAAACCTACTATCATCGTGCTCACCAATTTCCCCTCGCCGTCGGTACAGCGCGCAGCGATCTCACTGGGCGCGGATATATTTTTGGACAAGTCGCTGGAATTTCACAAGCTTCCTTCGCTACTGAATTCGGCTGCAGATAATTTGTCTTCGCGGCATTGAAGCGTGCTTTGCTTGTCACGGTATATTGTCAGTAGTAAGCTCTTCCGAGCGCATATAAGTGTAGGTCAGTGTGTAGCGAAAAAAAAGCAGAATACTTAAAATCAAGTCCAAAAGGCGGCTATACACTGATGGAAACCATTCATGCCGAGGCCGCAATTAGCAGTAATCAATCTAGCTCGGATCAACCACCGCCCATAGCGGTTGCAACAATTGAAACACCGGTACAAAACGCTCGGATCATACCCGCGAAGAGTTTTCGAAATATCGCGCTTGGCATCATCGCCACAGCAGCGTTGATATGGCTGCTTAAATTCGCTGAAGACGTCATCATCCCGGTGTTACTGGGGGTTATCCTCAGCTATAGCTTGCGTCCGTTCGTGGAGTGGCTACAGCGGGTAACTTTTATCCCGCGCCCGCTGGCGGCAGCACTCCTACTGATCGCGATTTTTGGCGGGGTAGGCGCAGGGTTTTGGAATCTGCGTGCCGATGCGGCGTCCGTGGCAAGCGAGCTACCCAAAGCCGCTCGCATGATTCGTGAGTTTGTTGGGACTGCAAAAGACGGCTCATCCGGACTGATGGGTGACATTCGACGCGCGGCGAGTGAACTCGACGAGGCTTCTGCGTCACTAAGCCTGGAGCAAAAAAATATTGACCCGACCGTCGCGCGAAAGAAAAGTGTGGCGGCTGGCCTTGCAACAGCGTCTACCGCCGGTGCTGACTTGCACACCGGCAATACGATCAGCCGTGTCCAGACGTATATGTTGGAACGGGTGGGGTCGTTGCTAAGCGTGGTAAGTACGCTCGGCTTTGCTGGATTACTCGCTTTCTTTTTACTTTGTGCTGGCACTGAGCATCGTAAAAAGCTCCTCCAAGTTGTCGGCGAATCGCTCTCCCGCAAAAAAATAACGCTCACGATCCTGAATGAAATTAATACGCAGGTCCAATATTATTTAGCGGCCACCGCAGCTACGAATATCGGTCTGGGGCTTGCTACTTGGACGCTATTCGCATACTTCGGTATTGCACGCGCCTTCCTCTGGGGTATTGTCGCGGCAGTTTTACATCTCATCCCGTATCTCGGCACCGGGCTATTCTTGGGATTGTGTTTTTTGATTGGACTGGTATCGCTCGATGCTTTCTGGCCCGCATTTTATTTAACCGCCATCTGGCTCATGATTCAGTTTGTGATCGGCTTCTGCCTCGCAACCTATATCCAAAGCCGTTCTGCGCGTATCAACAGCGCGGCGCTATTTGTGGGGTTTTTGCTGTTCGGATGGTTGTGGGGCGGGTGGGGGCTGGTGGTTGCTGCACCCGTCTTAGCCGCAGTGAAGGCGGTTACGTCTCGCGTAGCTCCGCTTCGGGATATCAGCACCTTGCTTTCCTAGCTGTCGGTTAAGGGTCCGGTAATAAATTAGTAAGCCGAATATCTGCCCTTCAAACTAGCGCACTAAGTTAAATCCGCAGCTTTCATATCGGTCTCATCAATGTTGCGTGGAATAGTTACTTCAATGGTGGTCCCTTTTCCGGGCGCTGATTTCCAGACAGCGTCTCCTCCAAGAGAGCGTGCGCGCTGGCGGATTCCTGATAAGCCGTGCGACATCTTCAATGGATTAAAAGCTGGCGGAAGCCCCGCGCCGTCATCGGTTAAGTCCAAATAAATATTTTTCTCATCAACATGTAATTTAGCCGTAAAGTTCGCGGCTTTTGCGTGGCGTAATGCGTTGGTGGTTCCCTCCTGCACAATACGGAACAATGCAATCGATGCGTCGGGTGAAATAACTCCTAATTCTTCGGCGAGATTGAGCGTGCATGTCAGACCGCCTTTGTTGCAATGTTCGGTGATGTACCACTCCAGCGCGGGGGCAAGACCAAGGTTGTCTAAAAGCGATGGCCGCAGATTCTCCACCACACGTCGCTTGATCGATACCGCTTCATCGATCATGTCAGACATTTGCTTGAATCGTTTCAGCGCATCCGGGCTGTGTGCGGCGTGCGTGCGCAACCATTCCAAATCCATCTTGGCCGAAGTCAGAATGCCGCCCAGCTCGTCATGCAGGTCGCGTGCAAGTGCTGCACGATCCTGTTCGCTGGAACGCTGCAAATGGGTGGACAGCTCATTGAGCTCAGCGGTTCTTTCGTTTACAAGATTAAGCAGGCGTTGGTTTTCAGTTTCACGGATTGCAATAAGCGATTGGCGTTGGTGCAAATCTTTAATAAATAAATACAGTGCGCAAGCCAGCAGCAGCAGGTTCAGCATCGCGATCGCCAGCATGCCCACGCGAGAGACCAGCATATTGCGCTCGGATTCCTTCCGAGCGGTGTCCAGATCGCGGGTAATCTCGTCAGATAAGCGCGCAATTTTCTGCCGCGCGCTATCCATCAATTGCTTGCCGCTATTTCCGCTAACTAATTTTATCGCGTCTTCTCGTTTTCCCTGATCAGCCAGCGCGATAGTGGTCTGGAGTTCGATAAATTTATTAAGTGTAATTGTCGCGAGATCGTCCACCTGCTTTTGCTGGTCTGGCCTATTCGCAAAAGCGATCGTCAACTGCTTTTGCAGCTTCGGCAACGCTGCTCGTGCGGTAATCAATGGCTCAAGGTACTCTTTATCACCGGTGAGCAAATAACCGCGTTGCCCGGTTTCCGCGTTGAGCAAAGTTATAAAGAGCGTTTCCACCACGTCTAAATTATCGCGCGCAACACGTCGATCGTGAACGCTTTCAGACACGGTTTGATAGTTACGTTCTGACACCACAATGAAGGTGATGGTGAAAATAATGGTGAGCAGCGCGGGGGCAATAAACGAGGGCGGTACGCCGCCCCATAAAATCTTGAGTGCTTCGCGTTTGCTCAGTGCCGGGAAATTAGAGTCAGCCACGTGATTCCACCTTCTGGATGTCAGAATTTGTTTGGAAAGCATTCGGGAATCACGGAAATTGAATTCACCGTTGATTCTTTAAGCTTGAACCGAAGTGTACTGGCTAAACATCATGGGCAACGGCTGACGCACCCGAGCTAGCCGTTCAGCACAACTCAAGATATCGAGATGGTATGAATTTACAGCGCGTGGCCGCTGCGAATTCTTTTTCATTTGCCGACAAACAAACGCCCGCATCGCTGCAGGCGTTTGTTTCTAATTTCGTGGTTAGCTAGTGGCGCCACGAATTGCAATCCAACAAATACACAATGCGTCACTTCCTGCCAATTAGACCCATCACTAGTGACACCAAAAACACCACTACAAAAACGTAGAACAAAATTTTCGCAATCTCTACGGCACCGCCAGCAATTCCGCCAAAACCAAATACCGCTGCAATTATGGCGATCACAAAAAATGTAGCTGCCCATCTCAACATAATAATTCTCCTTGTTTAAACTTCCCTGAAACTGTTGCTGACCTGTTTAGTCTTCCATCAGGTCAGTTAAGTCGTCTGCGTGTTCTTCTTCCATGGCTAAAATGGATTCGATCATTCGACGTGTCGTTGGATCTGCTTCGCCTAAGAACTGGGCAAACGCACGATAGCTTTCAATCGCGATTCGCTCGGCCACCAGGTTTTCACGGATCATGTCCTGCAAATCGGTGCCTTCGAAATATTCAGCATGGCTACGTTCTGCCAAGCCCACCGGGTTGAAATCCGGCGTGCCGCCGAGTTGCATGATGCGCTCTGCGATCAAGTCCGCATGAGCCAGTTCTTCAATAGCGTGCTGCGCGAATTCTGCTGCCACATACCTACCTTTAATGCGGTTGGCGACGTAATAATGTCGCTTGTATCGCAAGGTGCAGACCAGCTCTGTGGCGAGCGACTCGTTGAGCAAACCGATGACGACATCTTTATCCAAACTGTAATCTGGCGTAACCGCGCCATCGTCCACTTCTTTACGTGCCATCTTGCGAAGGAGCGATTTGTCCGTGAGTAGCGCGGGCAGATCGACATGTTTTTTGTCGGCCTTTGCGCGGCCCATTGGTTTGCCTTGGTGATGACTTACATCGCTTTCGTGATGACCTTTGGCTTTATCAGGCCCAGCAGCGGGGCGGTCTTTCGGCCCTTTTTGCTTGTGATCGCGCTTTACACGGGGTTCTTGCTTCATCACTGCCTCCGCCTTTTGTTAGTTTGGGTCGTTAATTTATTTAGCGGCCGATGTTTTCAAGCGAATATCGTTTTTAACCGACGACACGCCTTTCACGCTGCGGGCAATTTCAACAGCACGGTTGATTTCGGTTTGGTTATCTGCAAAACCACTCAACTGAACGGTGCCTTTAAATGTTTCAACATTGACGTTAAGCGCGCTAACGGCTTTGTCTTCAACATAAAGCGCTTTTACTTTGGTGGTGATCACGGAGTCATCAACACCTTCGCCAAAACTTTCCTGACGTGCAGTGCTCGCACAACCCGCCGCAAAAATGGACGCTGCAACCATGAAGCCTACAAATATTTTCTGAAAAGAAACCATAAAAATCTCCTGGGTGATATTGAGGTTAAGATAATTTGAATGCCGCTAAAAAGCAGCTAGGCAAACTTTATCGCCCTCTCTTTACTTTGCGCGTAGGCAGGTTTCGACAATTGCCTGCTGAAATTTCTTTTCGGCTTGTAGGCTTACGCTTACATAGAGATTTTTGCCGGGGACATAACGAGTTTTGCTTGAATTCTGCAGTGCGTGTCTTGGACAATATTTTTTCCTTAAATGCGTCTTGTAGTCCCTCACCCACAGCGAAATCAGCAGCGTTTAAGTGCGGGCCCTACGTTGTATGACGCTCGGATATTAATCACAGGGTTAAGCTATTACGCATGCGCAACGAAGTTTTAATATTTGACTCACAACATTACTTTTGAATCGGGAGCGGGCGATGAAAAATATATCGATGTTTCTAGCAGGCGGGCTCGTAAGCGTTGCCATGATTACAACGGTGGGCTGTTCGGATTCATCGCGTAAGGCGGTGGCGCCAGTGGCAGGCGAGGTGCCGTCGGTGTCGTCCATGCCGGGTGCCAGTGCGGACGGCACTGCTGCGCCGTCGGTACCCTCTGCGACTGACGCGTTGAGGGCTGGGTCGGCCTCGCCAACTACCAAAGCAACCTCAGGCGGTACTGATGACATGAAAAAGCCGCTGACCAAAGCAGCTGAAGACAACCAGATGCCGTTAGTCGGTCACGGTAACAATCATTCCGCTCCAGATAAAAATGCGGTGGATGCGAATAAGCCAAAGGGCTAATCTCAATGTGGCGGTTGTGATATCTGAAAACATAAGAGCCGATGTGTCCAACATCAGCGCTTGCGGAAAATCCGGCAATCGACAACAGTTAATCTCAGGTTGTAAAAAGTTCGATTCACTATCCACGAATGGCGGACGCAATTTTCCATATAGTTGCCGCTTTCGCCGCCCAGCCGAACAATCGTCTTGGTCCTGTAAGTGCGACCACTGCGACCGCGACTCCAATCAGTATTGGTCGCTTAATCACAAATTGGACTACCGATGCCGGTGTGATGTTGCTTTGCACGAACGATTGAATGTACTGCTGAGCCACACTCACGGCGTGTAGCAGATGTCGGCTATCCACGCTTTGCGGAGATGATCGCTCGTTAGCCTTGACAGAATGAGCTTGTAAACCAGTGCGAATACTGTCCCGATAAGTGGTCAGTTCAAACGCAATATCATCAGGCGTTCTGGGCTTTGTCGAGGCCATTGTTGGAAGCGTGCTCATAGCAATTCCATGACCCATTCAGCGTCTTTCTTGAGCTCGGATTTGGTACGTGCAAACGGCGCGCTGGTCGATGCGTCTGACGATGCAAGCGCATATAAAACACCGCCGATAATCAACATGATTAACGGCACACCAAACAGCGCATGCATCCGATACGGCGTATCCCAAGCTGACACCATAATCGCCAATAACAAAAACACGACCGCGATTGAAAATATTATTCCTGCGGCAATCATGAGCAGCAATTTGCGTTTCAAACGCGCTTTTTCAGCAGTCGCTTCCGCAATGAACAGCTCGATGTGGAGCTTGCTCATGCCCGCCAAATCGCCGATCAGACCTTTCACGTAAGGCCTGTCATCGGTGAGTGCGCGCCATCCCAATTGCATCAAGTTCATTGCGAAAGCCTTTGCTAATCTTTAGTGATTACCGACGTGAAACCAAACAGCCAAGCCCGAAGCCGATAGCCGCGCCCACGCCCGCACCGATGGCGATGGATTGCCAAGGATTATCGTGAACATATGTGTCTGTTGTTTCGGCGGCCTGCTGTACTTTTTCACGGCCTTTTTGCTGCAATGTGGCTGCCGTATCGGCGACGGCACTCATGTAGCCCGATAAGCGTTCAGCCGCTGCTGCAAGTTCAGCTTTACCCGATGCTTTTGCCGACGCCACCAGCGTTTGCAAATCAGATTTAACGGTATCGGTAAGGTCGCTGGCGGTGCCGCGAATTTCGGTTGCCGCGTTATCCACTCCCTGCTTAACATCGCTGATCGTTGCCGATGCTTTGCTACGAAGTTGATCGAGAGTTGGGGTTTGGGTTGCTGAGTTCATGTTGATTCCTTTCGGTTGAAAAAATTAAAGCAAAAACGATAAATAGTTTAAGAAATGGAACTGATGTCTGTGGTTGTGATTAAAAATCGGTTACAACTTTTTAACGGTCAGGTTATTGCTGACGGTCGTGACCCCCTTGACGGCGGCAGCGATTTTTTCTGCACGCTGTCGGGCACCCTCATTAGGGGTCAAGCCATTTAAAACAACTGCGCCCATTTTCGTATCCACGTCAATTTTAATAACGCTAAGTTCAGGGTCTTTGAGTAAATCTGTATTGATGGAAGCGGTAATCGCAACATCAGAAATCGCGTCGCCGGTTTTGGTGGCAGTAACATTTGCGCTCGCTTTCAATGAAGTCGCTGCGCTAGACATCGCGTCGCCTGCCTTTTCTATCTGCGCGCCGACCTTGTTGCCCACGGCGTCCATTTTTTCGCTGGTCTTGTCGATCGCTTTGTCGAGCTTTTGGCCGACGGTCTCGCCCGCTGGAACAGGCGTATCCGACTTCCCGCAACCCGCTAACGCAAGTACGACCGCGCAAGTAAACGCAATCATCGCAATCGCGAAAAACCTTGATGTTGAATTGTTTGAGCCTAAAATGTTCATGGCAATTCCTCGGTTAATTAGAAACGGCGATTGCGCTACGCCTGGAAAAATGATTTTGCGTGGAAAGCCCTAGTGGCCAATAAATCTCTGTTGTGACGGTTCATCATGATTCCACGCGATGCGCCGGCAAGTTGTCAGCGGGTTTTACTAGCGTTTGTAGGAATAGGCTGACAGTGGCGAGGTGTCGCAATGCTGGGTATGTGGTGATAACGTTCAGTGCTGGTTGATTGGGGTGGTTGGACAGTCAGCTTGGTGGGGACCATTGAGTTCTCGTACAGCGCCCGTTTAAAGTGGAGACTATCAGCAACCACAAATGAACACTCTGATTGGCGGCTATGACGAGCTAAAAACGTTCTGCAAGCCGCACCGGTAATGGTTGTAATCAATCATTGCACACGGTCATCTGGTGCCCTTTTTTGCACGGGATCAGCTTGTCGTCCGCTGGCCATACATCCTAGAAGCAAATCCCTCGCCGAAGCGCTCGAGATGATCGGGAATGTATCTAGCCGCGCAATCTGGTTAATGCAAAACTTACCCCAAGGGCTCAAACAATGCCTTCAAGTCGTCCGCATTTAGGGTCTTGGTGGCACCGGCCTCGCCGCTTAAAATACCGGCGGCCAGCGCGGCTTTGCCTGCTTGTAATGCCACGATTTTTTCTTCAACCGTGCCGCGCGCAACGAGTTTGTAAACGAAAACCGGCTTGGTCTGGCCGATGCGGTGGGCACGGTCGGTGGCTTGATTTTCAACCGCAGGATTCCACCACGGATCGTAGTGAATGACCGTGTCCGCCGCCGTCAGGGTTAAGCCGGTGCCACCTGCTTTTAAGCTGATCAAAAAAATTTTCACGTTGCCACTTTGAAATTTTTTGACGGGCGTTTCGCGGTCATGCGTTTCACCGGTGAGCTTGACGTAGCCGATTTTGCGCGCGACTAATTCGACTTCGATTAAAGCCAGCATGCTGGTGAACTGCGAGAATACTAAAATCGAGCGGCCTTCGTCCAGCAGCTCATCGACCATTTCCAGCAGCAATTCAAGTTTTGCCGATTTGGCGACGAGTGGCGGTTTTTTACCCGCGATCTCAGGCGATTTGAGCAGCCGCGGATCGCAACAAATTTGCCGCAGCTTTAGTAGCGCATCCAGCACGATGATGTGGCTTTTTGCAATTCCTCTGGCCGCAATTTCATCGCGCACTCGCTTGTCCATCGCCACCCGTACGGTTTCATATAAATCCGCTTGTGCGCCGGTGATATCGACTTCGCGGGTGATTTCTGTTTTCGGCGGCAAATCTTTGGCGACTTCGCTTTTGGTTCGGCGTAACAAAAAAGGCTTGATCCGACGCGCCAAAAATTCGCGGCGCGCAGAATCGCCTTCGCGTTCAATCGGTGTGCGGTAGCGTTCCCGAAAGTTGCGTTCCTCGCCCAAAAATCCGGGCAACAAAAAATTAAACAACGACCATAATTCGCCCAAATGATTTTCGAGCGGCGTGCCGGTCAAACACAGCCGATGATTCGCGCTCAGCTCTGAAGCAATCGCAGCGGCTTTCGTTTTTGCGTTTTTAATGTTCTGTGCTTCATCCAGAATAATTAAATGCCATTTGTGTTTTTTAAGTTCGTTCTCGTCCCGCCCCAGCAGCGCATAGGTCGTCAACACCAAATCCGATTCGACGATGTGCTCAAAGTTTTTTTTGCGATCCGCGCCGTGTGAAAGCAGCACCTTTAGTGTGGGTGCAAATTTCGCCGCCTCTGATTGCCAAACATTCATCATGCTCGTCGGCGCGACCACCAGCGCGGGGCGGCCTAATCGGCCTGCTTCTTTTTCGGTTAGGACATGCGCCAATGTTTGCACGGTTTTGCCCAGCCCCATATCATCGGCCAGCACGCCACCGAGGTCATGTGCGGTTAAAAATTGCAGCCACGCGAGGCCATCTTGTTGATACGGACGCAGCGCGGCCCGGAAGTTTTTGGGCGTGGCGACAGGCTTGATGGCAGTGAAGCCCGCCAGTTTTTCGCCCAGGGCACGCAGACGATCGCCGCCTACCCAGCGCAGCTTTAGTGCATGCTCGAGATCCGCGAGCCGCGCCGCATCGAGTGCAGGCAGACGGAGTTTGGCGGCGGGATTCTCGCCATCGCCTCGCATCGCGATTTCATGCAGAACCGTCAGCATGGATCGCACGCGCGCAAATGGCAGCGACGCGCTGCGCCCTTCGGGTAACCCTGGCAACGGCACTAGCACCGGCGCATTATCACCCCGGCGCGCGAGGGCATCTGCGCTCCAGTCAGCGGGCGAGGCGCGAATCAACTTGATTAAAATGGGGATCAAGCTCAGTCGTGCGCCGTCTACTTCAATGCCAATTTCGATGTTGAACCAATCGTGAGCCGACTCTTCCACATTGCCATACCAATCGCCCACCGCCGCCAAATTAAATCGAAAGTCTTTCTTCATTTCGATTTTCCAGCCGCTCGCGCTTAGCCGCGGCACCTCGGTCATTACAAACTCGGTCCAGGCGGCTTGGGTGTCAGGGTTGCTTGGGATGAACGCGCCTTGCATGTCGGCGGTCACGCCGCGCGTCATGGCTTTTTCAACCAGGTCAAAGCCAGCCGCGCGCAGCTCCCCACGCGCGACTTTTTCGGCGTCGCTGTTACGCGATACACGGGTAATTCTTTGCTCGTCAAATCGGGTGATGTCGTGCGGCTTTTTACCGCTCACCCGCTCGCCCAGATAGTCGAAGAACAGCCGTGCGGTATCGATATAGGAGATGGTAGATTTCCATGATTGACGGCTCCACGTTTCGATTTTGCGAGTGTCGAGTATCAACACTGGAACCGGGCGGTAATGCGCGATGAAAGTTTCATCCACCATGCGTGGCGGGGCGACAATTTTATGCAGGTTGCGAACGGTCATTTCGCGTGCGACGCGCTCAACCATCAGTGCAGGCAATATTGGGGCGGTCGCCAGTAATGAGGCGACCGCGGGTGCAGCATCGGTTTCAATGGGGCCGCATTCGCCGCTGGCCTCATCGATATACCAAGGCGGTGCACTGGGAATCACGGCGCGCACCGCAGGCTCAACCGCCAGTTCAGCAACGCTCGCGCCGTTCGATAATGTGCGCCAGACCACATTCGCGTGTCGCGCAGCGCCTTCGGTTAATGGCTTGCTGTCGGTGTTTTGAAAGTAGCAGCGTCTGGTCGCGAGAATTTTTTTGAAAGTATCGTTGTGTGCTTTGCCGCTGAGACCGAACTGATAACCGTAATTCAGGCCATCATTAACCAGCGTAAGCGCGCGTAGTATTTCCTGATCAATTTCAAGCACGAATTTGGCTGGGTTACGCAGCGCGTCCGGGTTGTTGTATCTCACCACGCCGCTTAACGCCCCGCTCTTCAGCACTCGCGCCGATTTTACAGACAGCTCAATTGTCTCTCGTGTGGTTTTCGAGTTTGATCCCAGCGGCTGCGATTCAAATACATATAACAGACGCTGCGCCACCCCCTCGCCGTATTCATCATGCTTTTTAAGCTGGGCTTGTTCAAGACGGCTCAGCCACACATCAATTTCATACGGCAGCGGGGCCTCGCGCATGGGCGGTGCGCTGATACCGCGTATTTTCCCAGTGGTGTCTTTTATAGGCGCGATGTTGGATGCGATGTTAGGCGATATGGTGGCGGAGCTGGTGCTGCTGTAGACGGTTTTTTCTTCGCTAGTAATGGCACGAATAATCGCGATAACGTGTTTGCAGTTATGGCCGACCGGGCACGAGCACTCGCCCTGAATATCCGGCAAGTGGCTGCGGGCTTTTATGTGGATTGACTGCGAATAGACCTCATCGTTAGAGCCAAGTACGGTGCCGATAATTTCGGCTGATGTATCGCTGTGCTCTAGCCATTCCACCGACAACACGCGCCCTTCGTTGAAAATCTGAATGCCGCGCTCTTTGTAATGTGTATTAAAAAGCTCGGTGGCGGCGGTCCATTGGATCTTCAAAATGTGCTCACAAAAATTAGGCGTAGCTCCTATTATGGCCAAGATCGTTGTGCGCTTGGCTATTCTTCTCGGCGCTTCTGCGATAATTTGTTTTTGGAGAATAAAAACATGAGCAGAAAATATTTTGGAACGGACGGAATTCGCGGGCAGGTGGGTATTTCGCCGATGACAGCCGATTTTGTGATGCGCCTCGGCTTTGCGGCAGGACGTATTTTGGCGACGCAAACCCACACCTCGTTTGGGCCGCGCCCGGCGGTGCTGATTGGTAAAGACACGCGTATTTCAGGTTACATGCTGGAAAGCGCGCTGGAGGCAGGCTTTGCGGCGGCGGGCGTGGATGTGCTGCTGGTCGGGCCAATGCCCACGCCAGCTGTGGCTCACCTCACGCGCGCATTGCGGCTTTCAGCGGGCGTGATGATTTCGGCCTCGCATAATCCGTTCGACGATAACGGCATCAAGTTTTTTTCCAATACTGGGGCCAAATTGCCCGACGAAGTAGAACTGGCGATCGAGGCTGAGCTCGAAAAACCTTTTGTATCACTAACCTCATCGAGTCTGGGCAAGGCGCAGCGCGTGTTTGATGCGCCGGGCCGTTATCTGGAGTTTTGCAAAAGCACGTTCCCGAATGAGCTCGATTTGCGCGGCATGAAGCTGGTCATTGATTGCGCCAACGGGGCGGCTTACGATATTGCGCCGCGCATTTTCCGCGAGCTGGGCGCTGAAGTGGTTGCGATTGGCAACCAACCGGACGGCATTAATATTAATGATAAATGCGGCGCCACCCACACCGCCAGCATGCGCAGTGCGGTGCTGTCGAACGGCGCGTTGTTTGGTCTGGCGCTGGACGGCGATGCCGATCGATTGATGATGTGCGACGCTGACGGGACGTTGTTCGATGGTGACCAATTGCTCTATGCGGTGGTGAAAGATCGCCACGAACGCGGCGTATTGAAAGGCGGCGTGGTCGGCACGTTAATGACCAATTTCGCGCTGGAGCAACGATTGGCGAAGATGAATATTCCGTTTGCGCGCGCCAAAGTAGGCGATCGATATGTGCTCGAAATGTTGCGTGAAAAAGGCTGGGAATGTGGCGGTGAAAATTCTGGCCATTTGCTGTGCCTCGATAAGCACACCACCGGCGACGGCACCATCTCGGCGCTGCAAGTATTTGCTGCATTAAAACGCAACAATACTTCTCTTAGCGCTTATACGGCCGAGCTCAGAATGTTCCCGCAAGTGCTAGTGAACGTTCGTACCCAGACAAAAGTGGATTGGACCAGTAAGCCCAGTGTGGTAACGGCAGTAGCGGCGGCCGAGACGACGCTGGCGGGCCGTGGCCGGGTATTGTTACGCGCGTCTGGCACCGAGCCCGTGGTTCGCGTTATGGTCGAAGGCGAAGATCGCGCGGAGGTCGATAGTTTGGCGAATAGCATTGCAGATTTGTTGCGAGCGGCAGTGTAACGCTAACGAAAGTGACACCGCCGCGCAATTTTAAAACTCTAGTACGGGCGCGCTTTTCAGGCCAAAAAGTCGCTAAATCGCGCGCCATTGCTAGAGCTTAAGTTGTTTTATCCTACTGCACCAGCCGGTATCCCACCGCGGTTTCCGTCAAAATATGTTTCGGCTGCGCGGGATCGTCCTCCAATTTTTGTCGCAAATGCCCCATGTATACCCGAAGGTAATGGCTGCTTTCAGAATGCGATGGCCCCCACACTTCGCGCAGCAGCAGCCGCTGGGTCAGCACGCGGCCGACATTGGTAATGAGCACGCCGAGCAGCCGATATTCGATCGGCGTCAGATGTACTTCTGCGCTTGCTTTGGTGACGACGCGCGCTGATAAATCAACTCTTATGTCGCCAAATTCGAAGATATCAGTTGGTGCGCCTTGACCGCTGCGCGCGTTGGCGTTTTGCCAGCGCAGGCTGGCGCGCACGCGCGCCAGCAATTCACTCACGCCAAATGGCTTGGTCAAATAATCATCTGCGCCTGCATCAAGCGCATTAACCTTTTCATTTTCACTGGTACGCGCCGACAGCACAATCACCGGCACGCTCGACCAGGTGCGCAGATCACGAATAAAATCCACGCCATCGCCATCGGGCAGCCCTAGGTCAATCACAACCAAATCGGGTTTACGCGTACCTGCTTCGGTCAATCCCTGTTTCAATGTTTCCGCTTCAAATACGTGCCAGCCTTCTGCCTCCAGCGCTTGACGCACAAAGCGGCGAATCTGTTTCTCATCTTCAACCACAACGGCGGTGGGGACAATGCTGGAATTCATAATTCGAGCGCGCTTACGGTAGGAGGCGTGCCCAGAGGCAGCGTAAAGACAAATTCTGCGCCATGTTGTTTTGCAATTTTGTCGGACTCATGACTAAAGCTTGTGTGTTGAACGACATTTTGTGCCCAGATTTTGCCGCGATGCGCCTCAATGATCGCACGACAAATCGCCAGCCCCAAGCCGACGCCTGGCGTGGCCGATTCCGCTTCGCCGCGCGCAAATTTTTCAAAAATAGCGTTTTCCTGTCCCGGTGCAATACCTGGCCCATCGTCTGCCACCGTTACCAAACACTCGCCGCCTTCCAGTCGAACATCAATCTGGATATGGCTGTCGAGCGGCGTGTATTTCGCCGCATTTTCCAGCAGATTGGCGAGCACCCGTTCAATTAATGAAGAGTCAAATTCCAGCAGCGGTACGTCGGGCGCGATATGGACTTTAATCTTGCGCGTGCCCCACAGCCAATTGCTGGCGCTGGTGCTGCGGATCGCGCTGCCAATGACTTCTTCGATGGGCTGCCATTCGCGTTTCAAGGTGATTTCGCCGCTCTGAATTCGCGCCATATCCAGCAGATTATTCACCAGGGTATTCATGCGCAACGACTCATCGCGAATGGCGAGCGCGGTTTCTTGGCTCGCGGCGGGCAGTGGCGACATTGCCAGCGATTCTGCCAGCCCGATCATGACTGTCAATGGCGTGCGCAGATCATGCGAAAGTGCTGCCAAGAGGCCATTGCGCAATGGCCATATCAACATCGGCATGGGTTGTAAGGTCAATAGTAGGCGGGGCAATCAGCTGATTTTCGCTATCCGGCAAAATTAATTGTGCGGTGGATTTAAACGCGCGCTCGATGACTTCTTCGCTGGTCTCGACGACTTGTTCAGTTTGCAGCACGCCCGATAAATCTTTTGCGAACGCAAACAAGCTGCGCGCGCGTTCCTCACGATGGGTGGCGATCCGCGCTTGAAAACGTAAGCCCGCCGTGAGCTGACCGATAATCAGCGCGACCGCCAGCATCACCGCAAACGTCAGTAAATATTGAACGTCCGCTACCGCAAATGAAAATCGCGGTTC
>JANYGV010000001.1 GCA_025359285.1 Burkholderiales bacterium | reverse complement strand
GAGCGTGGTGATTCGCCAATCGTTGGTGCAGCTCGATACGCCGGATGAGATGCGGGGTCGGGTGAGCGCGGTCAATTCGATTTTTATCGGTGCGTCGAATCAGTTGGGCGAATTTGAATCCGGTGCGACCGCCGCGTTGCTGGGTCCGGTGGGCTCGGTGGTGCTGGGTGGAGTGGGCACGTTGCTGGTAGCGGCGCTGTGGATGCGATGGTTCCCGGCGCTGGCCAACCGAGATAAGCTACAAGAATAATTTGCACTCTTTATTGTCGGGCAGCCGCCCAGAATCACATTTGATTCTGCTCCGAACTATACAAATTTGCTCGGTTAATGCCAATTGTTTTGGAATGGCTAATAGCAGTGCGCTGCACCGCCGTTGCCGTCTTTTTCACGGCACCAACCTCAGCGCACCCGGCCCGGTGAGTTACGCTGTAGCACTCGCGATCGTGCCATTCATCAGCCAGGCGGTGAAGCTGGGGTCAAGATGGCGCCAGATGAGGTCACTCTTGCCATCCCGGTTCAAGTCGGCAATATGGCTGACGCGCCAGTGAGGATCAGCACCAATTTGACCAGCACTGTTCAAGATGGCACGCTGATAACTATACTCACTGACTCAAGAAAGCCACCGCAGATGCTCGACACCAACGCCCGAAAATATATTCAGCCGCTGCTCACGGCGATTGCAAACGGGTGTCAGCGCGCAGGATTAAGCGCCAACGCTTTGACGGTGATTGGCATGCTGGTGGGCGTGGCGGCGGCGGGATTGGTCGCAGCCGGGTATTTTATCGGTGGTTTTTTGGTGCTGTGGCTATCGGGTTTGATTGATGCGGCTGATGGCACACTGGCGCGACTGACCAAGCCGAGCCCTCTTGGCGCAATTTTGGATATTACGTTTGATCGCGTTGTTGAGATCTCAATGATTGCGGCGCTTGCGATTCGTTTTGCAGACGCGCGATTTGAGTTGCTAGTGCTTGCGGGCATCATTGCGATTGCGATGTCGCTATTTCTATCCATTGCCGCGGCCGTGGCCAATACCTCGGTGAAATCATTTCACTACGCGCCGGGACTGGGCGAGCGCACGGAAGCATTTATCTGCTTCTCGTTGATGATTCTGGATCACACCCGACTTACCCTTTGGACATGGGCTTTTATTGCCGTGATTGTGTTCACCATGCTCCAGCGCGTCTATCACGCGCACCGAATGCTAACGGCGAAATAAAACAGTCGGGCCGAATTTTATAGATTAATCGCCAGTATCGACGGGCATCTTGACACTAAAGGCGGTCAAGATGCCCGTGGGTACTAGACTTTAATATTTTTATGTTCGGGATGTGAGTGCGAATCAATCATCGGCTCCGTGAGTTACTGGGCTCGAAGCCGCAGATTTGGGCGTGATAGTTTGATGATCTCCGGGCCGCTTATTCCACAGCCGTCTTACAACATGTTCGAGATCATCAACATACGTGTACACCGCCGGCACAACCACCAGCGACAGCACGGTCGAGGTAATCAAGCCGCCAATCACGGCGACCGCCATCGGCGAGCGAAACGACGGGTCTGCGCCGAAGCCGAGTGCAATCGGCAACATGCCAAAGCCCATCGCCAGTGTGGTCATGATGATCGGTCGCGCGCGCTTGTGGCAGGCGTCGATCAAAGCGTCAAATCGGTCCATGCCCAAATCGCGGCGCGCCATGATCACATAATCCACCAGCAGAATAGAATTCTTGGTGGCCACGCCCATTAGCATCAAGAGCCCGATCAGCGACGGCATCGAGAAGCTTTTGCCGGTCACCAGCAGCAAAATGAATGCGCCGCCAATTGACAACGGCAGCGCCGCTAAAATCGTGAAAGGCTGCATGAAGTCTTTGAAGAGCAGCACCAGCACCGCAAAAATGCACAGCACGCCAATCAGCATCGCCAGCCCAAAGCTGCCGAATAATTCCGCCATCATTTGCGCATCACCCAGCTCGGCAATTTTGACGCCGGGCGGGAGCGCGTTCAACGTCGGTAGTTTCAACGCGTCAGCGTAAACATCGCCCAGCTCGCGGACGCCCAGTTCAACATCAAAGGTAATCTGGCGGCTTCGGTCCAGCCGATCAATTTGCGCGGGGCCGCTGTCCATGGTCACGTCGGCAATATTAGCGAGCATCACCGAACCATTTTTAGCCGGGACTTGCAGGCGCTGAATTGCCGCAAGATCGGCGCGAGTGGCTTGCGGCAGCTTGACGCGGATTGGCACCTGCCGCTCGCTTAAATTAAACTTC
>JANYGV010000369.1 GCA_025359285.1 Burkholderiales bacterium | reverse complement strand
GCAGGTACCGCATTGATGCTGGTGCCGACGATGATGATGGGTCTTGTTATCGGCAGCCGCGATTCAGGCACCGAGCATATTCGGGTTATGACTTATAACGTCAAGGACTATATTGTTCTGGACAATGCTGGTGGTTTTGCGAGTATCGCTGACGAGATTGCACAACATGACCCAGACATTCTGATCCTTCAGGATGCAGGCCGAATCAACACAAGATTCGAGGAAACGCCCGCGACTGTTATGTCACTGTTTGGCAATCGCCAAGTGTATACATTTGGACAATATGCGGTTGCCAGCCGATATCCGCTAAGCGGGTGTCACCCAGGCGAAATATCGTTTCGCGAGCACGAACATACTTATGTTTACTGCACCGTTAATACCGGCTTCACGCAAATCGACTTGTATACCGCTCATTTTCTAACACCACGCGAAGGCCTGAACGCGGTGCGCCACGAACCGCTCAGTGGAATTGAAGAGTGGGAACAAAATGTGTTGGACAGGATGATTCAAGCTGCCGCCTTGGCTAAAGATGTACGTAACAGCGTGAGGCCGGTAATCCTGGCAGGTGATTTCAATGCGCCTGATAGCTCATTGGTGGTTCGTACACTGGTCGATGCCGGGGTGCGTGACGCATTTGCCTCGGCGGGTTTGGGCTATGGATTTTCATACGGGCATTCCTTACGACCGGGCATTTCCTTTCTCCGCATTGATCATATCTTTGTCGGCCCCAGCATTGGGGTAGCAGATTGTTTTGTGGGGGGCAAATTAGCCTCACCTCATCGCCCAGTGATCGCTGATTTATTACTAAATCGCCAGATTTAGCCATGACTAGGCCACCCCTGTTTGGGCCACTTGTCATTGTCGCGGTCATCGGTGCTCTTATTGGGGGATTTTGGTCTACGTTTTCGAGTCTCATCGGCCTCTACGATGGCAGCGATGCCTCTGCGCACACCCTGTTTGTCCTGTGCGCTTTTCTCTTTCTGCTGTGGAATACGGGCCCGGAATTGGCAAGGCTTCCGATCAGGGCGTTCCCACTTGGCATCATCGGGCTCTTAACCGCTGGTTTCATTTGGCTGGCGGGCGAGCTGGTATTCGCCAGGGTAGTGACGTATTTTGGCATTCTGGTGATGATTCCCATGGCCGTCCTGACCATACTGGGATACCGCTGGCTAGCCGCGCTGGGCTTTCCGCTGGCCTTCGTACTTTTCGCTGTTCCCATCGGCGGCTCAATAGTACCCACTTTAGTCGACTGGACCGCAGCAACTGCGGTTGCTGGTTTAAATATGGCGGGCGTGCCCGTTTATCGAGAAGGAGCCTTTCTGGTCGTACCCAGCGGCACCTGGTCAATTGCTGACGCTTGCAGCGGCATCGCGTATTTGCGAACGGTCACTATGCTGGTAACTTTGTATGCATGGTCGATGTATCGGTCTCCCTCAAAGCGACTGGTATTTATCGCAGGCGGGTTTGTAATCGGTATTGCTGGAAATTGGCTGCGAGCTTTCTTGACCATATTAATTGCGCACATTTCCGATAACCGTTTTTTACGCGATGACCATTACACGTTTGGGTGGGTGCTTTTTGCGCTCATGCTGGTGGCTTATTCAGCGATCGGATATCGATATCGTGACCGCGATAGTGACGATACGCTCGCGTCAGGAACGAAAATACTTGATCAAACCACAGGGTCACCTGGAGTTCCGCAAGCAGGTGCAAAGGGCGTGCCGCATGACCTGCTACACGAGGCTAAGCTAAATAAATCACCGTTATCGACATTCAAATTGATCAGTTTTTCAGTGGCGGTCTTCGCGGCTGTAGCGATATGGCCCATTGCCCTGCAAAAGCTGCAAGCGCCTGGGCTTATCGCTGTGGTGGAGGTACCCGATATGGCGCCCGCAGGGGGCTGGACAAGTATTTCCTTGCCCGCTTTCCCGTGGACGCCGACCTTGACTAACGCATCGCGTGAGCGTGTGCAATCATTTGAAAAGGCAGGGCATCGCGTAGATGTTTTTATTGGCGTCTTTCAAGATCAAAACTGGACTTCAAAACTCGTTACCATCACGAATGGCTTTGCGCCTCAAGACAATCCTCGTTGGACGTTAGCCGTGCGGGGCAGCGCTGATACGAATTTCTCGAAGCAAGCACTCAAAGTGGATGCGGGCCTCATATTGGGCAATGGAATGCGCATTCTTGCGTGGCGCTGGTACTGGGTGCATGGATTGGCAACGGCAAGTGATACGCGCGCCAAAATGGCTCAACTCAGCACGCGTTTGGCGCGAAAATCTGACACATCCGCGTGGGTCTCGGTTTACACCGACGCTAGCGCCTCTCCCGCCGAAGCCGCCGCGACATTGGACGAATTTATGCATGACATGGAATCATCAATGCAGGCATCATTGCAAAACCTATCCACCACCACGTCCCGTTAAAAATGCATGGGCATTAGTTTTGGCTAAATTGTGATTGAGGCATTTCCCTATACCCCCGCCAGCTGGGCATATGGCATTGCAGCCGTTATTTTTTCTGCCTTTACGCTACAACTTTTGTTAAGTTGGAAAGGCGGACTGCGTGCATCAGTACTACTTTGCACGGCAATCACGAGCGCGGCCTGGTCTATTTCTGTGTCTGCTGCGCTGGCTTTCCCCATGGCCGAATTATGGATCGTCAGCCGTGCAATTGACGCGGTCCGGCTTGGTTGCTGGCTTTTCTTCCTTTTGTTGTTGGCAGAAAGCTCGCACCGAACGAATCCAAACATCATCGGCCTGCGCGAAATTCCTCGCCGATTATTGGTACTGACGTTTGTCCTGAGCATTGCGGCATTGATGCCATATGCCCCGCCGTGGGACGTTGTCGTAGCCGACAAAAGTTCGCCGTTGGCGTTCTATGCGGTCGTGGGAATTGCCATCCTTGGGTTGGCATTGTGCGAGCAGCTTTATCGTCGGACACCAGCGGATAGGCAATGGGCAATCAAACCACTCATCATCGGTCTGTCGGGGATGTTTGCCTTAGATTTAATGCTTTTTTCGGGCGCGGCGCTATTTAAGAATCTGGAACCTGGTTTGTGGGCTGCCCGCGGCGTGACACACGCGCTGGCGATTTTTTTCGTCGCCGTCGCGACTGCACGCAATCAGTCATGGACAATAAACCTCTACATCTCTCGAGACATGATATTCCACTCCACTGCGGCTATCGCGGCAGGCGTTTACCTCATCATGGTTGCCACTGCCGCGTACTGGGTACATTTCTATGGAGGCGAATGGGGCGCCACGCTAAAAGTAACGTTCGTTTTTGCCGCGCTGCTTGCGCTAGTGGCGCTGGTATTGTCCGGCAGCCTGAGGGCTCAATTGCGTGTATTCATTAACAAAAATTTATTTTCACACCGATATGATTACCGCCGCGAGTGGCTGCAGTTTACGCGGCTGCTGGGCACCGCAGAGCAGGGTGAAACTCTTTACGAGCAGGTCATTCGTTCTCTCGCGGGTCTGGTCGAAAGTGGCGGCGGCGCAATTTGGCTTGAGCACAAAGATGAATATTTGCACTGCTCTCGTGCTAGAAGTTCATATAGCGAAATAGCGTCACTTAATCTGGCCAGCGTGAGCGAAGTCGAGGATTCCACAAGCGCATTTTTATCGTTCATCGCGCGCACGGGCTGGGTAATTGATATTGACGAGTTCCGTACTTCACCGCAAAGATATCCTGGGCTCAAGCTGCCACTTTGGCTAGATTGCCTCAAGGGCGCTTGGCTGGTGATTCCGCTCATGAATGTCACGGATCTCAGCGGCTTCGTCATTCTTGCTCGGCCGCGAACAACGATTGATATTAATTGGGAAATACTGGATTTGCTCAAAACAGCAAGTCGGCAAGTGGCAAGCTATCTGGCGCTGTTCCGTGCCAAAGAAGCGCTGATCGAATCAGAGAAATTTGACGCATTCAACCGGATGTCGGCCTTTGTTGTTCACGACCTGAAAAATCTTATTGCGCAGCTGACCCTGCTGCTCAAAAATGCTGAAAAACACCGGGACAATCCGGAGTTCCAGGCAGACATGCTCGATACGATTGCCCATGTGGCAAAACGCATGAATCAACTGATGCAGCAGCTCGGTACCGGCACCAGCCCGGTAGAGAAGCCGCGACCAATTGAGCTGACTCAAATCATCCATAAGATAATCCAAGCGAGAGCGGTACACAACCGCACTATCACGTTTGATGCCAGCAAGCCAGTTTTTGCCTTTGCTCACGAGGATCGTGTTGAACGAGTCATTGGCCACATCGTTCAAAATGCAATAGAAGCGTCCGAACCGAATTCAGGCATAGTGTCACTTCGCGTTTATCTACAAGAAACCTACGCCACAGTAGAAGTATCTGATCAAGGCATCGGCATGACCGAAAGCTTCATTAGAAAACGACTATTTCACCCCTTTCAAACTACTAAGACGCAAGGAATGGGGATCGGCATGTACGAAAGTTTTCAATATATTAATGGCATTGGCGGTCGCATTTCAGTCGACAGCAAGCCGGGCAAAGGCACTCAGTTCAGCGTACTCTTGCCGTCCGCAGACTTCGCTGCTTCAGCCGAAAATACCCCTTATTCGAGACCATGAGCAATAATTCAAAGCGTAAACCGCTACTTATCGTGGAGGACGATCTAACGCTGCAAAAACAGATGAAATGGGCGTTTGAGCGAAACGAGACTGTGCTTGCCAGCGATATTCCAACCGCAATTGCGCAGCTTCGGCGCCATGAACCAGCTGTTATCACAATGGACTTGGGGCTGCCGCCCTATCCAAACGATGCGACAGCAGGGTTTGATTTACTCGGCCAAATCCTGACGCTCGCGCCAGCCACCAAGGTTATCGTGCTAACGGGCCAAAACGACCATGCCAATGCACTGAAAGCGATTCGTCTTGGCGCTTATGATTTCTACGCAAAACCATTTGATCCGGAGTTACTCGGGTTCGCAATAGAACGAGCATACATTCTGGGCGAGCTTCAAGAGGAAAATCGGCGATTGCAAAATTCGACACCGCCAACACTGCTCTCAAAAATCATTACGCAAGATGTTGAAATGCAGCGCGTAAATCGTGTTGTTGAAAAAGTCGCGCCCACCAACGCAACAATTTTGCTGCGCGGAGAATCTGGCACGGGCAAGGAGCTAGTGGCGCGCGCGTTGCACGGACTATCGCCGCGAAGTAAAGAACGATATGTCGCTATTAACTGTGCAGCGATTCCGGACGCACTGCTCGAAAGCGAGCTGTTTGGCTTTGAAAAAGGCGCATTCACTGGCGCCGCGAAACAAACGCAGGGCAAGGTGGAAACAGCACACAAAGGAACTCTATTCCTCGATGAAATAGGCGACTTGCCGCTTGCTTTACAAGCAAAGTTACTCAGATTTCTACAAGAGCGGGTGATCGAGCGGATTGGCGGAAGGGAAGAAATTCCGGTCGATGTGCGCATCATTTGCGCCACACATCAAGACTTGCAAGTCATGATTCAGCAGGGAACATTTCGAGAGGATTTGTATTACCGACTTGCCGAAATTGCAATCGAAATTCCGCCATTGCGAAATCGTCCAGGTGACTCGATTCTATTGGCGCACGCATTTGTCCGGCGCTTTGCCGAGGAACAAGCGCGCGACATAATCACCTTGCTTCCAGACGCGATTGCCGCAATCGAAACCTATAGCTGGCCAGGTAACGTTCGCGAGCTTGAGAACTGTATCAAACGAGCGGTGATCATGGCTGAAGGCGTGAGCATAAATGCGGTTGACCTTGGCCTGAAAGTTGAGCCGAATGAAAGCAGCTTGAACCTTCGTAAGGTCAGGGACGAGGCTGAGAAAAAAGCCGTTAACCACGCATTGGCGCGAGCTAACGGTAATTTGAGCAAGACGGCTGAAACGCTCGGTATCAGTCGCCCAACGCTATACGAATTGCTTGCCCGATTCGGACTGCGCTAGTCGTTGCAGTACGGCCTATCGTGAATTTAACAAAGGACATTTGATGTATTTGCCTATTCCCACAACGCCTACAAAGTCGGCAAGGCCCACAAAAAATAAACTGATGAACGCTGTCATTTTCGTCGTCTGCATGTTGGTTGCCGTTCTGATCACGGCATGCGGTCAAAAAAATGCGGATACCTTGCTGGCCTCTGCAAAAGAATACATCGCTAAAAAAGACTATTCGTCCGCATCGATTCAACTAAAAAGCGCACTGCAAAAGCAAGAGAGTGGCGAGGTTCAATATTTACTGGCTCTATCACTCGTTGAAATCGGCGACTATGTTGGCGCTGAGCTGCAAGCGCGGCGTGCATTGTTATCAAAATACGACGCCAATGTTGTCTATCCGGTTCTCGCTAAAGCCATGTTTGGCTTGGGGGATTTCAGCAGAATCGCTGCAGAATTTCGTAAAGTGACGGTTAATGATTCTGCCAATCAGGCGTTAATTTTGAATATTGTTGGCGAAGCTTTCCTCGCCCAGCGGCAGCCAAATGAAGCGCTTGCGGCTTTCGACGCTGCGCTCGTAAAAGTCCCTGGCGAACCGCGCGCCAAGATAGGGAAAGCTCGAACCCGTGCTGCCACTGGCGACTTGACTGAGCCCCTTAAAGTCGCTGATGAGATTCTTGCCCGCTCGCCCAATTTTGCCCCGGCGCTCACACTCAAGGCCGACGTTTTGATTGCGCAGTTAAAGCCGGATGAGGCTATTGTGACGCTCTCAAAACTGGTGGAGGTCGACCCGTTTAATGGACAAGCCCGTTTTTCGTTAATTTCACTCCTCACTGCCAATAATAAATTTGATGAGGCCGCAAAAGCCATTGACGCAATGAAGCTAGCCGCGCCGCGCGATATACGCTCGGGCTATCTAGCAGGTGTGTTGGCGCTACGGAAAGGTGAACCTTTAAAAGCACGCGACGAGGCGATCAAGATTTTAAGCACCATGCCTGACCACCCACCATCGCTGGTATTGGTGGGAGCCGCTGAATTCCAGCTAGGAGCGCTATCCACTGCCGCAGATTACCTTCGCAAGGCAATCGCTGCAAACCCCGAGAATATTTATGCGCGGAATCTTTTAATTGCTATTTACCTGCGACAAGGACAGCCTGGCAAGGCAGAAGATGTACTGGCACCTGCGCTGAAATCGTCGCCCGCTGACCCCACTATTTTACGTGCAGCAGGTGAAGTCGCGATGGCAAACAACCAGCCGAAGGACGCCGCAAATTACTACGCACAAGCACTTGCCTTGGAAAAAAACAATGCACTCACCCAAACTAGGCTGGCGCAGATTCGGCTAATCAATGGTGATACGAGCGACGCTGTCACGGGTCTGGAAGCCGCATCCAGCCTCGACAAAGACCAGTTTCAGGCCGACCTTTCGCTGGTCGCACTTTATTTCGACAAAAGGGAATTTGACAAGGCGCTACAGGCCGTGTCGACGCTTGAAAAAAAGCAGCCTAACAACCCGCTGACATACAACGTT
>JANYGV010000363.1 GCA_025359285.1 Burkholderiales bacterium | reverse complement strand
GACACAACAAAGGATCGCCATGCTCAAGCAAATAATGTGGATTTTATGGCCTTCATTTATTGCTGCAGGCATTGGCGTCGGCATTATTTTTACCTTGATTGATCCAATGGAGTTGGTGGTTCTTGGTGATCGCGTGCACGCGTCGCGCACCGCTATTTATTCGCTTGGCTTTTTTGTCCTGTGGGCGATTGCTGCAATGGCGAGTGCAATGAGCTGTTTTCTCGCAGTGGGTGTCGAAGGAAAAGTGCGATTAACCGCCAACGCCTCAGGCGAATAATCCACCCCGGTAATTTTGACACCACGATCAGCATCTTGGCTAAAGTTTGGTAACGCACAGACGGTGCGGGTCTCCATTTTTTAACCTGTAACTTACACGGGGTAAATGGGAAACGAAATGCCAATCTCGGCTGAGAACGAACCACATCAAGCACGCGCCGACATCTCGCCCGCTACGCTGGAGCAAGCGGGAGACGAATGGGCGCTCGGCGGAGGTTGGACCGCGCGCGAGTTGGGCGATATGCCGCGTCGACTTGATCAGCTCGTCTGTGGCAGCAGTGAAGTGGTTCTGAACGGTGAAAAATTGGCGGCGCTGGACAGTGCCGGTGCATGGCTTTTGCAACGCTGGCTAAGCCGACAGACCGCCAGCCCGGTATTCAAAAGCTGGGCACCGCACTTGCAGCGGTTGATGGATCGCGTGGCGGAAGGTGCTGCCGATCCGTCTACAGCGGCTCCACAAAAGTCATTCCTGGAACGCGTCGGACGTAGTGCTACGGCTAACGTTGAACAAGCATTTGCGTTACTGTCATTTGTTGGCGAGACCGCTGCAACAGCAGGACGCCAGCTTGCGCATCCGGGCAGGATTCGTTTGCGAATTTTATTGCGCAACATTCAAATAGGCGGTTTTGATGCGTTACCCATTATTGGTTTGACCTCGTTTTTGCTGGGTGTCGTGGTGGCCTATCAGGGTGCCGATCAACTCAAAAACTACGGTGCGAATATTTTCGTCGTTGATCTGGTGGGCTATGCGATGTTGCGAGAATTTGCGCCGCTAATTTCGGCCATTATCATCACTGGGCGATCAGGCTCGGCCTACACCGCCGAGATCGGCACGATGGTGATTACCGAAGAAATTGATGCAATGCGCACCATTGATATTGATCCGATTGATTTGTTGGTGTTGCCTAAAATTGCGGCACTGGTGATTGCGCTGCCGCTGTTGACGGTATTCGCGGACATTACCGGCGTGATTGGCGGTATGGTGATGGCCCGCTCACAGCTCGGCGTCGGCTTTCATGAATTCATTGAACGCTTTAGTCGTGAAATGCACGGCGCGACGTTGCTGGTCGGCATCGGTAAGTCGGTGGTCTTCGCGCTCATTATTTCTGGCGTCGGTTGCTTCCAGGGGTTTCGCACCAAGGGCAGTGCGGATAGCGTGGGTCGGCAGACAACAATGAGCGTGGTGCAGTCGATTTTTCTTATCATCGTGGCCGACGCGCTGTTCTCGGTGCTGTTCAGCATGTTGGATATTTGACATGCCGAATAACAATGAAGATATCGTGATCGAAATGCAAAAAGTCTGCACGCGCTTTGGTAGCCAGACCGTCCACACTGATCTTGATCTTGATGTAAGGCGCGGCGAAATTTTAGCGATTGCGGGCGGCAGTGGAACCGGTAAATCGGTGCTGCTGCGTGAAATGATTTTGTTGCAGCGGCCCACGTCGGGCACGATCAAACTATTCGGTGAAGACACTAGCACCCTTACCGATGCACAGTCGCACCGCCTTCGGCAACGTTGGGGCGTGCTGTTTCAGCATGGCGGCTTGTTTAGCTCGTTGACCGTGCGCGACAATGTCGGGCTGCCGCTGCGCGAGCACTCGGCATTAGATAGCGAGACTATTGATGGCATTGCCGAATGGAAACTATCCCTGACCGGCCTGCCGCCGGGTACCGGGCTGAAGACGCCGAATCAGCTGAGCGGCGGAATGCTCAAGCGGGCCGCGCTTGCCCGCGCGATCGCGCTTGATCCCGAACTATTGTTTCTTGATGAGCCCACTACCGGGCTCGACCCTACCAGTTCCGCCGGCGTTGATGAGCTCATTCTTCGCACCCATGCGCTTTACGGTCTCACCATTGTGATGGTTACGCATGACCTGGATTTGCTCTGGGCGGTGAGTGACCGTGTTGCGGTATTGGGTGAAGGCAGGGTGCTGGCGGTGGGATCAATGGATGAGTTGTCGCAGCATCAGCATCCGATTATTAAATCGTATTTTGTGGATCAGCGGGCCATTATTAGTAAATCGAAAGTGCGGCCGGACGTGCCAGCGCAGGAGGATACGTGGAGAGCAAAGTGAACTATGCGGTGGTGGGCGCATTCGTACTCGCGTTCGGTGCGGCGCTGATTGCGGGCGTGCTCTGGCTTGCCGTTGGCGGCAATTCAAAAAAGCAGTACGCGCCCTATCAGGCGATTGTGAAGGAGTCGGTGGCTGGCTTGAGTATCGATGCGCCGGTGAAGTATTTGGGCGTCGATGTGGGAAAGGTTTCGGCCATCGGGATTGATCCAGAGAATACCCAGCAGGTGCTGCTGAAATTTTTGATTTATCGCGGCACGCCGATCAAGCAGGACACAGAAGCCGTCCTGAAAAGTCAGGGGTTGACGGGCATTGCCTATGTCGAAATAAACGGGGGCAGCGCTGATTCGCCCGTGTTGATTGCGACCGAGGCAGAGCCGGTTCCGACCATTAGATCCAGACCGTCATTGAGCGCTCGTTTGGAAAACGTAGCCACCTCCGTGCTGGGGAATCTGGACAAGATGACGACCAATTTAAACGCGATGCTGGACGATGGTAATCGTCTGGCACTAAAGACCAGCTTGGCCGATACCGCATCACTCATGCGCATGCTGGCAGGGCAACGAGAGGCGCTTAATGCGAGCATTTCTGACGCGGCGCGCATCGCTCGCAACACTGCACGCGCCAGCGAAAAATTTAGCCCTGCAATGGATCGCGTTACCGCCAGCATTAATGCCATCGAAAAAATGGCTCAGGTGGTCAGCCGCGCCGGTGAGGGCGCGGGCAGAACAGTAGATGCCGCGGAAACCAGTATCAAGCAGCTCAGCACCGAAACACTGCCTGAACTGGAGCGTTTGCTGGTCGAACTAAATCAGCTAGCGCCTTCGTTAAGAAGATTAATTGAGCAGACCGAACGCAGCCCAACCAGCTTACTTCTGGGCGGGTCCCGAGTGCCAATGGGGCCGGGCGAAAATGGACAGGAAAAACCATGATTGCGAAACATGATTGCGATGTACCGTTAAAGCTTACATTGCGGTGGAGCTTGATATTTTTGTTGTCGTTTGGCTTGGTCGGCCTCAATGGATGCGGATCGCTGTTGCCGAAAGCGCCGATCCAGCCGATGCTCTATATTCTTGATGGCGCAGCGATAAACTCGCTCGCGGCAATCAATAGTTCATCCACGGCTGCAAAACAGCCTCCCGCAAATGCACTCACGCTGACCGTAAGCACGCCGATTGCCGCGGCCGGTTTTAGCGGCACCTACATTGTTTATCAGCGCAATGCACACGAGCTCGAACGGTTCGCGCTCAGTCAATGGGTAGATACTCCGGTGCAAATGTTGGCACCGCTGATCGTTCGTGCGGCGGAGAGCAGTGGTGCTTTTCGCAGCGTGGTGCGTGGTTCCACCGCGGCCATGAGTGATTTTCGATTGGATACTGAGCTGGTACGCCTGCAGCAGGAATTCGCGTCCAACCCCAGCCGTACCCGGCTAACGCTGCGTGCCGTGCTGGTCAATACGGCAACCCGACGCGTGGTGGCGTCACGTGAATTTGATGCCAGCGTGGCAGCACCGAGCGATGATCCGCGCGGCGGTGTGGTTGCAGCAAATGAAGTCGCAAACCGCGTGCTGGCTGAGCTTGCGAAATTTTGCGCAGATTCGGTGGTGCCGTGAATTCACTGATGATTTGCAGATGATGAATGCGCCGAACAGTATCGTTTCGGAAAAACTTGTGCTGACGGTTAACGTCGGTTCATCGAGCCTTAAATATGCGGTTTTTAATTTAAAGGCGGCCCCAAACGGCAAGCGGGATGCGGTGCTTCACGGCAATGTTGATCGCATGGATGGCGACACCACGAGCCTTGATCGCGCTCTGGATAAAATAGAACTAACAATAAATCTCGACGCAATTATCGCAATCGGTCACCGCATCGTGCATGGTGGCCCCGATCTTTGGAAGCCGCAACTAATCGACGATGATGTCATCGCGCAACTGAAGCTAATTGTGCCGTTTGCGCCCGAGCATCTGTTGGCCGGGATATTCTTGATTGAGCAAATCGCTGCACGATTCCCGCGTCTGCCACAGGTCGCGTGTTTCGACACCGCATTTCATCGCCACCTTCCGCGTGTTGCGCAGCTCTTGCCGATTCCGCGACGATATACGCAAGCGGGGATTCGCCGATATGGATTTCATGGTTTGTCCTATGAATTTCTGCAAGCCGAGTTGACGCGGCTGGGCGACCCTGCCATTACAGAAGGCGCAGTGATCCTGGCGCATCTGGGCAATGGCGCCAGTCTTGCGGCCATACGAGACGGCAAGTGCATTGATACCAGCATGGCGTTCACGCCGGCATCCGGGCTGGTGATGGGCACACGCCCGGGTGATATTGACCCCGGACTGATCGCCTACATTGCTACGCGCGATGCAATGACCCCCGAACGGTTAACCGAATTTGTGACGCATGAATGCGGATTGTTGGCGATTTCGGAAACCTCTGGTGATATGCGAAAGCTGATCGCGCTGGAAGCAACTGATGCGCGCGCGGCCGAGGCCGTTGCGTTGTTTTGTTACCAGGCCAAGAAATGGATTGGCGCGTATGCGGCTGTGCTGGGCGGACTCGACACACTGGTGTTTTCTGGCGGCATCGGTGAACACAATGCACTGGTTCGGGCGCGCATTTGTGCAGGGCTTGATTACCTTGGTATCGAGATTGCCGACGCCTCCAACGCTGAGCACGCGGCATTAATTTCAGATTTGCATGGCCGCGTGAAAGTGCGCGTCATAAATACCGATGAAGAATCCATCATTGCACGCGCTGTGAGCCGCGTGCTTCAACTTGAGGTTAACCCACGATGAACGAAATTACTGTCGCCAAGCGCGGCACACTCGACGCTACTGAGCTTCGTAATATTGACGCCTACTGGCGCGCAGCCAACTACATCTCGGTCGGCCAAATTTATTTGTATGACAACCCGTTGCTACGCGCGCCGTTGAAAGCGTCGCACGTGAAGCCGCGACAGCTGGGACATTGGGGTACGACGCCGGGACAGAATTTTATATATGTGCATTTGAATCGAATCATTAAAAAATTTGATCTCAATATGTTCTACATTTCTGGCCCCGGCCACGGTGGGCCGGCGCTGGTGGCGAACACTTATCTCGAAGGCACCTATGGCGAGATGTACCCGCAGATTACCCACGATGAGGCAGGGCTAAAAAAATTGTTCATGCAGTTTTCATTTCCTGGCGGCATTCCCAGCCATGTTTCGCCAGAGTGTCCCGGCTCGATTCACGAAGGTGGTGAGCTCGGCTATTCGTTAAGCCACGCCTTCGGCGCTGTTTTTGACAATCCGGATTTGATCGTCGCGTGTGTAATCGGCGATGGCGAAGCCGAGACCGGGCCACTCGCGACCGCGTGGCACTCGAACAAGTTTCTTAATCCGGTCACCGATGGCGTGGTCTTGCCGATCCTGCATTTGAATGGCTACAAGATCGCCAGCGCCACGGTGCTTGCGCGCATCACCCACGAGGAGCTGGATCAGTTCTTGCGCGGATGTGGATGGATTCCCTATTTTGTTGAAGGCCATCAGCCTGAACTTATGCATGAAGCTATGGCGGCCACACTCGAGGTGGTCACCGCCGAAATTCAACATATTCAGCAGCGTGCAAGAGCGGATGGAAAATCAGCACGCCCGCGCTGGCCGATGATTGTCCTGAAATCACCAAAAGGATGGACCGGGCCAAAGCTGGTTGATGGATTGCCGAACGAGGGCACTTTTCGTTCGCATCAAGTGCCACTGGCTGCGGTCCGATCCGACCCAGCACAGCTGGCGCAACTCGAAGCCTGGATGCAAAGCTATCGGCCTCAGGAATTTTTCGATGAGGTGGGTGCGCTTCGCCCAGAACTTGCAGCGCTCGCGCCGAAAGGAGCACGGCGCATGGGCGCGAATCCGCACGCAAACGGCGGCGGTTTGTTGCGCGATTTGCATATGCCGGATTTCCGTCATTACGCCGTTAATGTGCCATCGCCTGGCGCAATTGAGGCGCGCGACGCGTATGTGTTGGGCGCATTTATTCGCGACGTTGTGGAATGGAACGCGGCGGAAAATAATTTCCGCGTATTTGGCCCTGATGAAACTACTTCGAACGGATTGGGCGCGGTATTTGAAGTGACCAATCGACAGTGGGCGGCGGACATCGAAGCAAACGATGCGTTTCTGGCACCGAGCGGGCGGGTGATGGAAATGCTCAGTGAGCATCAGTGCGAAGGTTGGCTCGAGGGTTATTTGCTCACTGGTCGACACGGTTTGTTCAATTGTTATGAAGCGTTTATTCACATCATCGATTCCATGTTCAACCAGCATGCAAAGTGGTTAAAGATGAGTGCTGAAATACCGTGGCGTCGAAAAATTGCGTCGCTCAATTATCTGCTGGCATCGCACGTGTGGCGCCAGGATCACAATGGATTCTCGCATCAGGACCCCGGGTTTATCGACCATGTGGTTAACAAGAAAGCGGAGGTGGTTCGGGTGTACCTGCCGCCGGATGCCAATTGTTTATTGTCGGTCATGGATCATTGTTTACGCAGCCGTCATTACGTCAATGTGGTCATTGCGGGCAAGCACCCAGCGCCGCAATGGCTATCAATGGACGCAGCAGCGGCGCACTGCGCTGCTGGCATCGGCGTATGGCGGTGGGCGAGCAATGATGGCGGCGCGGAAAACGTAGCAGAACCCGACGTCGTGATGGCGGCGGCGGGCGATGTGCCCACGCTCGAAATCCTGGCGGCGGTGTCAATCCTTCGTGCTCGATTGCCACAGCTCAAAATCCGCATGGTGAGTGTGGTGGACTTGATGAAGTTGCAATCGCCATCGGCCCATCCGCATGGCATAAGCGATCAGGAGTTTGACGCGCTTTTCACCAAAACCAAACCGGTCATCTTTGCGTTCCACGGTTATCCCACGCTGATTCACCGGCTGACGTATCGGCGCACCAATCACGGCAACCTGCATGTTCATGGCTACAAAGAGGAAGGCACAATCACCACGGCATTCGACATGCGCGTGTTGAATGACCTTGATCGATTCCATCTGGTGCAAGACGCGGTGCATAGATTGAATCTTCCGGGTGAGCTTAAAGCTTTGGGCAAAGCGCTCGTGGAAGATATGGATGAAAAGCTTGCCGCGCACTCGCGCTATATCCGTGTGCATGGCGAAGATATGCCTGAAATTCGAGACTGGAAATGGATAGGGGAATCGACGACAACAGCTGTATGAGTCGCTGCATGAAATTGTGTTTTTTCCAAAATGCATCGCAACTATTTGATGGAAATCAAAACGCGATAACACCTATTTAATTAAGTTTAATTTTGTATAGGTGGAATCTGTTTCGGCGATTCAATTTGAGGCGGAGGTGCCGAGAAATTTGCTGAAAAATAAAGCGGCACGCCGTTACTTTCCAACTCGTTTCAGGTGAATGCGATGAAAATGATGAAGGCCGCCGTGGTTCACACCTTCGGGCAGCCGTTGCAGATCGAGAGTGTGCCGATACCGGAAGTGCTTGCTGGTCAAGTGCTGGTGAAGGTGGTTGCATCAGGGGTCTGTCACACCGATTTGCACGCGGCGAATGGTGACTGGCCGGCGAAGCCGACGCTACCGTTTATACCGGGCCATGAAGGCGTGGGGTACGTGGCCGTGCCTGGCGCTGGCGTAGGCGGTGTGAAGGAAGGTGATCGTGTGGGCGTGCCGCGGCTGCACACAGCATGTGGCCGTTGCGAGCATTGCATCACCGGCTGAGAAACGCAGTGCGATGAGCAGCAAATGGCCGGCTACACCGTGAATGGCGGTTACGCTGAATATGTGTTGGCTGATCCGGGATACGTGGGGCAGCTGCCAGCTAATGTGGGCTTTGCCGAAATTGCCCCAGTGCGATGTGCTGGCGTTACTGTCTACAAAGGACTGAAAGTTCTTGATTGCAAGCCTAGTGATTGGGTGGCTATTTTCGGCATCGGTGGATTGGGTCACTTTGCGGTGCAATATGCGAAGGCCATGGGATTTCACGTGATCGCGGTGGATATCGACGACACCAAACTTGCGCTTGCCACGCGGCTGGGTGCTGACATGGTGGTCAACGCAAAGTCGCAAGATCCTGCCGCTGAGGTGCAGCGCACCATCCGTGGCGCGCACGGCGTGCTGGTCACGGCGGCTTCACGAACCGCCTTCTCGCAGGCGTTGGCCATGCTGCGCAAGCGGGGCACGATGTCGATGGTCGGCTTGCCGCCGGGAGATTTCGCGCTGCCGATTTTCGATATGGTCTTGAATGCCAAGACGGTACGCGGCTCCATCGTCGGCACCCGAAAAGACTTGCAAGAAGCGCTCGCCTTTGCGGCTGAGGGCAAAATTCATACGACGTATTCAGAAGAAAAACTCGACAACATCAACGCTGTTTTTGCGCGCATGAGCAAAGGAGAAATTGACGGACGAGTGGTTATGCGTATCGCGGATGATGTGTGATCGAAGCTAAATTAATCGTCACTATTTGATAGAAATCAAAGTGCGAAAACGCCTACTCAATAGAATTTGAATCATCAACACGTGGAACTAGTATTGGTGGATTAACTCAGGAGGAGGGCGGCATGTATAAGCAAATTCTGGTGGCAATTGATGGCTCGAAGCTCGGTGATAAAGCGGTAAAGGCCGCCATTGGACTGGCGAAGGCAAGCGGCGCGCGCATTACTGGCGTCTATGCTGCGCCGGAATACAAAACGCCGTACTATCCAGAGGGTGCGTTCTACAATTGGCCATCGCCTGCCGAATATAAAAAAAATATTGTGCAATCTGCTGAAAAATGGATTGCCAAGGTCAGCAAACTTGCGGCGGACGCAAAAGTCACGATGAATGTGGTGGTGGTTTTTGATGATCATCCCCACACCGCGATTATTAACAATGCGCGCAAAGTAAAAGCCGATCTGATTGTCATGGCTTCACACGGTCGGCGCGCGGTGTCCGCGTTGCTGCTGGGCAGCGAGACACAGAAAGTGCTGTCGCTGACTAAAATACCTGTGCTGGTCGTGCGCTAATTGGAGCGAACGTTACTTGCGATACTTTTGTCGTCAAGCGGAATTGAGATGGTGACGGTGGTGCCCTTGCGCATTTGATTGGGGTCACTGTTCAAGTCAGAGCTCCAGATATCCAGACTTCCGCCCATCGCCCACGCGCGTTCGCGCATACCGATGAGCCCAAATGAATCAGCCTTCTTGGTGTCAGCTGCCAGCAGCCCCTTGCCGTCGTCAGCGATGGTCAAGGACAAGGTATTTTCATCCACATTGAGTTCAATTCGCACCGTTGTTGCACCAGCATGTTTGGCGACATTGTTGAGTGACTCCTGCACCATGCGAAACAGCGGTGACGCGATTTCATCCGGAAGCGGAAAGTCATCCGACGGCGCACTGACTTCGCACGGCACATTATGTCGTTGCGAAAATTCACCAGCAAGCATTTGCAATGCAGGAACCAGCCCTAAATCGTCGAGCGGACGCGGACGAAGATCCGACGATATCCGGCGCACGGAGGTAATTGCGCTGAGCAATAGTTTATCAATCAGCGCGGCGTTTTTTTCAAGCTCTGGCGTGTCCGCTGGTAATTCGTTCCTGAGCAGCGTGAGATCAATGCGCACCGCACCCAGCGTTTGTCCTAGGTCATCATGAAGTTCGCGAGCAATGCGTTTGCGCTCTTCTTCGCGAATGGTTTGTAGATTGTCATAAAGATTGCGTAAATATTCGCGCGACAGTTTGAGCTCTTGTTCGGCGCGTTTGCGTTCCGTGATGTCACGCAGAATCACGGTGTAAAGCGGCTTGCCGTTCTCCTGTAAATGTGAAATAGAGGCATCAATCGGGAACTCCGTACCGTCGGCGCGCATGCCGACAACATTGGCTTCACCGCCCATGCGCCTGACACTGGTTCCGGTTTTGCCAAATCCTTCAACGTGATGATGATGCGCCCTGTGAA
>JANYGV010000360.1 GCA_025359285.1 Burkholderiales bacterium | reverse complement strand
GCCAGTAGCCTGCATTGTCTGGGAATGTGTGGTGGTGCGGTCTCAGCGATGATGCTGACGGCGCGGACTAAATCTTTACGTCCCAATGTTGCGACATTTCCGATTGCGTTGCTGACCTCTGCGCGACAGGTTGCCACATTGCCCACCGCCGCGATGACAAATCTACCGCTGGTGCTTGCCTTTAACGGTGGACGCATTTTGAGTTACGGTATAGCAGGCACAGTGGCAGGTGCAACCGGGAGTGGAGCGGGTGCGTTGCTGATGAGCGATGCCATGCCACTTCGGTTGGCACTTTTTCTGTTCGCAAACATCATCATGTTGTTAGCGGGCTTATATATTGCCGGTTGGGCAGCCGGGCTCGCGCCGCTGGAACGTGCAGGCCGATATTTGTGGCGTTATCTATCGCCGCTCGCCAGCAAATTCTTGCCTGTTGAAACTTTGCCACAGGCCGCTCTCTTGGGCGGGCTGTGGGGCTGGATTCCTTGCGGGCTCGTCTACGCCATGCTGGTGGTGGCGCTCGCGAGTGGAAGTGCGGCGAGCGGTGCTGCCACTATGATCGCATTTGGCCTCGGCACATTACCGGCGATGACGTTGGCAGGCATGTTAAGTGCGCAAATGAAAACACGTTTGCGCGACAAGCGTTTGCGGGTCGCTGCTGGGTCGGTGGTGATTGCCATGGCGTTGCTGGGGCTGAACCGCGCACCTGCGTTAGCGGGATTGACAGACTATGCCAACTTGACTGCGCTGTGCTCAAGTGCGATTACAAATTTGGTACGCGGCGCGCCATGAACATCATGGAAATGCCCTTGGTGCCGACCAGAGATTTATTCAACTCTTACACTGATCCTGACACCACGCGGTCTTGCTTCCACTGCGGGTTGTCAGTGCTGCGGGATAGAAAATTCGGCGTGCTATTTGATGGCAGATTTAGGCCTTTGTGCTGCGCCGGCTGCGAAGCAGTCGCAAACACTATTATGGATGCGGGCCTCGGCGATTACTATCGCGAGCGAAGTGCCATGCCTGCTGCGGATGGAATCCTGAATAATGGCGGAACAAGCAGACGTTTGACCGAATTTGATCTGCCTGCAGTCCAGTCAAATTATGTCGCAAGTACTGATGCGGGCGAACCAAAATCCACCTTGTTTTATATCGATGGCGTCACCTGCAATGCTTGTTTGTGGTTGGCCGAATCAGCGTTAAAGCGTGTTCCCGGTGTCGCATCGGCAAGCGTGAATTACATCACTCACCGCGCAGAGGTGAAGTGGTGCGATACCAAAACAACGCTCGCATTCATTATGGATTCGGTGACGCGCGTTGGCTTGCGGGCAATGCCGGTTGCTGCTGCAGGACGCCAAGTTTCACGCGCAAAAGAGCGGCGTACCTTGTTCATTCAGCTAGGCGTTGCGCTGTTGGCGATGATGCAAGTGATGATGTTTACAGTGCCTCTATATTTCACGTCGGCTGACGATGTTTCACACGAAGCACAACGGTTGATGCAATGGGCAAGCCTGCTACTCACGTTGCCCGTGGTGTTGTATGCAGCGAAGCCATTTTGGCAGGGTGCGCTACGCGATTTGCGCACGCGGCATTTGAGCATGGATGCGCCAGTTGCGCTGGCTATCGCGAGCACATTTACGGCTAGCTTGTGGTCATTATTTGCAGAGCATGGTGCACTTTATTTTGATTCGATTTCGATGTTTGTTTTTTTACTGCTCGCATCGCGTTATCTGGAATCAAGCATCCATGATCGCGCGCTGAGCCGTATCGAGCGGCTGACCAATGCGGTGCCTGCTGTGGCCACTCGACTTGTCGGCTATCCCGATAGCCGTGAATCGTCCGACATCACCACCGCAGCGCTCAACGCGGGTGACGTTATTCTTATTCCCACCGGCCATGTCATTGCCGCTGATTCAGTGTTGCTGGAAGGTGTGAGTGAAGTGTGTGAAGTAAATGAGGCGATTATTACTGGCGAATCGCGGCCAGTCACGCATAGTGTCGGTTCGAAACTAATTGGTGGCACATTAAATTTGGGCGCACCGTTAATTGCACGTGTCACCCGCGTGGGTGCGATGAGCACGCTGGCCTCTATTGCGCGCCTAACCGAGCGAACCATGGGGGAACGTCCGCAATTGATGGCGTTGGCAGATCGAGTTGCGCGCGTCGTCGCACCCACGCTAATTGCGCTGGCGTGTATTGCGGGTGTGGTGTGGTTTTTTATCGACAGCACACAAAGTTTTAATGTTGCAGTGGCTGTACTGGCCGTGACTTGTCCATGCGCAATCGCCCTGGCGGCACCCCTTGCGTATACCAGCGCCACATTAACGATTTCAAACAGTGGCCTGCTTATCGCGCGCGGCCACGTGCTGGAAGTGTTGCCGACGATCACCGATGTGGTGTTTGATAAGACCGGCACGTTGTCCACAGGCAATTTCAGCATAACGAAGATCTTGACCGCAGATGGCATCACGCGTGACGAAGCACTGGAAATCGCGTCGGCACTTGAAATGGGTGCCGCGCATCCCATTGCCGGTGCGATTAAAAAGCTCGCCTCGCATAACAGTGTTTTGATCGCACAACAATTGCACTTGATTCCCGGTGACGGCGTTGAGGGCGTGATTGACGGAAAAACTTATCGCCTGGGAAATCGCGCGTTCGCTTGCTTCAACACAAATGATGATGACGCTTTTGTGCTGAGCCGTGAAGGGAAATGGCTCGCAACTTTTGAGGCCGAGGATGCGCTTAAAGCCGATGCGGCAATAACTATTTTCTCTCTGGCACAATCAGGGCTCACCGTGCATTTGCTTTCAGGTGATCGTATATCGCGTGTGAAAAATGTGGCGGCACAATTGGGCATTGATGATGAACATGTATCAGCCGCGCAAACCCCGTCGCAAAAACTGGCTTACCTTGAACAACTCCGCAAAGCGGGGCGTAAAGTGATAATGATTGGCGATGGCGTAAACGACGCGCCGGTATTGGCAGCGGCGGATGTATCAATCGCAATGGCATCGGGCGCTGATTTGCCGCGGCTCACAGCCGATGCGGTGCTGCTATCATCGAGGCTCGCCACAATTGTCAGCGCACTCCAGCTTGCGCGGGGCACTAAACGCATCATTCGTCAAAATTTTGTCTGGGCGATTCTCTACAACCTGATCGCGATTCCGCTGGCGTTGGTCAATGTGATTAACCCAGCATGGGCCGCCATTGGCATGGGCGCAAGCGGGCTGATCGTGGTGCTGAATTCAATGCGCCTGCTGCGCCGAGTCATGTAGCGATGGAATCGCTTTGGCTTCTCATTCCGCTGAGCGTGATGCTGGCTTTTATTATCGGTGTGCTCTTCTGGTGGGCGGCAGGTGATGGTCAGTTTGATGATCTTGAAGGCCCGGGTGAGCGTGTGTTGCAAGACAATGACGGCACTCCGGAATCTGTTCACAACAAAACCGCTTAAATTCTCTCTGAGTTTGATTGAGATCAAACCGTATCTTTGTTGAGATGCGAGTATCAGTGTGGGCGATTCAATAAATGGCCGTGATTCAATTCAATAAAAAAGGATTCGTTATGCAGGCTGCAATCAGTCAAACCTACAACTACAAAGTGGTGCGTCAATTCGCGATCATGACCATTGTCTGGGGCGTGGTGGGCATGCTGGTTGGTGTGTTGATCGCTGCGGAATTGATCTGGCCGGATATGACATTGGGGATTCCGTGGCTGTCATTTGGCAGACTGCGTCCGCTGCATACTAATGCGGTGATTTTTGCTTTTGGCGGTTGTGCCTTGATGGGCACTTCTTACTATGTGGTGCAGCGCACATGCCAGATCAGATTGATTTCTGACAAATTGGCCGCGTTTCATTTTTGGGGCTGGCAATTGGTGATCGTGCTGGCGGCGATCACGCTGCCGCTTGGCTACACGCAGGCCAAGGAATACGCCGAGCTAGAATGGCCGATTGACGTGCTGATTACGGTGGTGTGGGTGGTATATGCTATCGTGTTTTTTGGCACGGTCATGAAGCGCAAGGTCGCACATATTTATGTAGCCAACTGGTTTTATGGTGCGTTTATAGTCACGGTGGCAATACTGCATATTGTGAATAGTGCGGCAATGCCTGCGAGTTTCTGGAAATCGTATTCGGCCTACGCGGGCGTGCAGGACGCGATGATTCAATGGTGGTACGGGCATAACGCTGTTGGGTTTTTTTTGACCGCGGGCTTTCTCGGCATGATGTATTACTTTGTGCCCAAGCAAGCGGAGCGTCCCGTCTATTCGTACCGGCTTTCAGTGGTGCATTTTTGGGCGTTGATCTTCACTTACATGTGGGCCGGCCCGCATCATCTACACTACACTGCGCTGCCGGATTGGGCGCAATCGCTCGGCATGGTGTTCTCGCTGATCCTGTTGGCCCCAAGCTGGGGCGGCATGATTAACGGGATGATGACGCTCTCTGGCGCTTGGCATAAATTACGCGACGACCCGATTCTCAAATTCCTCATTGTTTCACTTTCGTTTTACGGCATGTCCACATTCGAAGGGCCGTTGCTGTCGATCAAGACCGTTAATGGCCTTGCGCATTACACTGATTGGATTATCGGGCATGTGCATTCAGGTGCGCTAGGCTGGGTCGCATTTATCACCTTCGGTTCGATGTATTACCTGATCCCAAGGTTGTACGGGCAGAAGCAAATGTATAGCGTCAAACTCATTTCATTGCACTTCTGGATTGCAACGATTGGCGTGGTGCTTTATATCGCAGCGTTATGGATTTCTGGTGTGATGCAAGGGTTAATGTGGCGCGCAGTGAATCCGGACGGCACACTGACCTACAGCTTTGTCGAGAGCGTGAAAGCAAGCTATCCGTATTGGACGATTCGCCTGATCGGCGGTACTTTGTTTTTCGTCGGCATGCTCGTCATGACCTATAACGTCATTCGCACTGTGAGGATGGGCCGCGCTTACGATGCGCCGATTCCCGATATGTTGCCGACGCATCCCGACCTTAAGCCTCAGTTAAAACCAATTGGCTTGCAACCTGCGCACGGAGATTGAGCAATGAAATTTAGTCACGAAACGATTGAAAAAAATATTGGCTGGATGATAGTGCTGATTATCCTGATCGTCAGCATTGGCGGGCTAGTTGAAATCGTGCCGCTGTTTTTTCAGCGCTCCACCACAGAGCCTGTGAGCGGGCTTAAGCCATATACAGCGCTGCAATTGGCCGGGCGCGATATTTATATTCGTGAAGGTTGCTACAACTGCCATTCGCAAATGATTCGCCCTTTGCGAGCCGAGACAGAGCGCTATGGCCATTATTCGGTTGCGGGAGAATTTGTTTACGACCACCCGTTTCAATGGGGCAGCAAGCGCACCGGCCCCGATCTGCATCGCGTCGGCGGCAAATACAGTGACGAATGGCAGCGCCTGCATTTGCGTCAGCCGCGTGATTTGGTGCCGGAATCGAACATGCCCGCGTACTCGTGGCTGCAAAAGCAAAAGCTGGATGCTGAGGAGTCGGCACCACGCATGCGTGCATTACGCGCAGTGGGCGTGCCGTATTCGGATGCAGAAATTTCAGCCTCAAGCAAGGATGTTGCCGGCAAAACCGATGAAGACGCGCTCATTGCCTATCTTCAAGTGCTCGGGACAGCGCTGAAATCAACTCGATAGGAGCAAAAAAATGGACTTGAGTGATCTTCGTACTATCGTGACTGCCTTGTCGTTCATCGCGTTTTTATGCGTGGTGATATGGGCTTGCAACAGCAAACAAAAACCGCGCTTTGACGAAGCCGCCAATCTGCCCTTTATCGATGACGATGAGGGCCTGAAAACACCACGCTCGTCGGGGGGTGTGCATGAGTGACTTCGTCAGCAATTACTGGCATTGGTTTATTGCGATTGTGTCGCTGATATCCATTGTGGGCTGCGGCGTATTGTTGTGGACACAGACCACCAAGCGCCCCGCCGAAGGTGAAACGGTCAAACTGCATGGCAATGTGTGGGATGAAGATCTGGTGGAGTACAACCATCCAATGCCCGCGTGGTGGATGTGGCTTTTTTACATCACGATTGTTTTTTCGCTTGGTTATTTAATTGTTTATCCCGGCCTCGGTAATTTCGCGGGTAAGTTTGGCTGGACGTCCACCAATCAGTTTGATGAAGAAGTCAAAAAAGCGGATAGCGAATTCGGGCCGATTTTTGCGAAGTATGTGGAAGTCGATATTCCGACCCTGGCAAAAGATCCGGTTGCGAACGAGATTGGCCAGCGCTTGTTTCTCAATAACTGCGCGCAATGCCACGGCTCAGACGCAGGCGGCGGCAAGGGTTTTCCGAATTTGCGCGATGCGGATTGGCTGTATGGTGGTGACCCTGTCGCCATCCAGACAACGCTGCGCGCAGGACGCAACGGCATCATGCCGCCGCTGGGCGACGCGATTGGCGGCGAGCCAGGTATTAAGGAAATGGTCAACTATGTTCGCTCGCTGTCTGGCTTGAAACATGACGCAGCATTAGCCGAAGCGGGCAAGGCAAAGTTTGCGATTTGCGCAGCTTGTCACGGGCCGGAAGGCAAGGGTAACCAAGCCGTTGGCGCACCCAATCTGACGGACAAAATCTGGCTTTATGGCAGCAGCGAAGAAAATATTGCGGAAGGAATTCGCTTGGGCCGCAATAATATGATGCCTGCACAGCTTGAGCGACTAGGTGAGGCCAAAGTGCATCTGCTGGCGGCTTATGTTTACAGCTTGGGGGGCGGTGTGCCTTCCGCACCACAGGCCGCGGTAGCGTCCGCTGAAGCGAAAACACAAGCACCATCACCGACGAAAGTTCAGTGAATAAAATCATCCCGATTATTGCCGCCACAGCAACTTCGTCCGCTAGTTTTGAAACAAGTGCAGACGAAAACGCGCTTTATGAGATTCACAAAAAGATTTATCCGCGCGCGGTATCAGGTTGGTTTGCGAAATGGCGCTGGGTGCTGGTTTTTGCGACGCAACTGGTTTATTACGGTACGCCATGGCTGATGTGGAATGATCGCCAAGCGGTTTTGTTCGATCTTGCGGCGCGAAAATTCTACATATTCGGTATCGTGTTTTGGCCGCAGGATTTTATTTATCTGACCATACTTTTATTGATTTCCGCGTTTTCACTTTTTCTGTTTACGGCGGTGGCCGGGCGGTTGTGGTGCGGTTATGCATGTCCACAAACGGTCTACACGGAAATATTTTTATGGATCGAGCGCAAGATTGAAGGCGATTTTTCTGCACAGAAAAAATTAGATCAGGCCCCAGTATCGGCGCGGAAGTTGAGCCTAAAAGCCGCCAAACACGGCGTCTGGATTGCACTTTCACTTTGGACGGGGTTTACGCTGGTGGCGTATTTCACGCCCGTCCGTGAATTGGGCTCGTCGATTGTGCAAATGACGATCAGCGGATGGGAAATTTTCTGGATTTTATTTTATGGTCTTGCCACCTACGGCAACGCCGGCTGGTTGCGCGAGCAAGTGTGCAAGTACATGTGTCCCTACGCGCGCTTTCAGGGTGCGATGTTTGATCGCGACACATTAGTCATCACCTATGACGAGAGACGAGGAGAGCCGCGCGGAGCACGAGGCCGAAAAGTCGATTACAAGGCGAAAGGTCTCGGCGACTGCGTGGATTGCAATATCTGTGTGCAGGTGTGCCCGACGGGAATCGATATTCGCGATGGCCAGCAATATGAGTGCATTGGCTGCACCGCATGTATCGACGGCTGCAATCAGGTGATGGACAAGATGGGCTATCCGCGCGGCCTGATTCGTTACGCGACATTGAATTCAGTCAATGAATATTTTGGCTGGCACGAAATGCTCAAACGTATATTTCGGCCACGCGTTTTGTTCTACACCGTTTTGTTGTGGGCGATCATCATCGCCACCGGTATCTCGCTCTGGCATCGCGCGCCATTGAAAGTGGACGTGATTCGCGATCGCGGCGCGATGTCACGCGAGGTGGAGGGTGGCCTGATAGAAAATGTTTATCGGCTGCACTTGATGAATACGCAGGAAAAATCACAGCGCCTGGCCGTGCATGCGACAGGCATTGAGGGTTTGCAAATTGCTGGCTTGGCGCTGCCGCTGGAAATTGGTGCGGCCGCATCCAAGACGATTACGCTCAATGTGCGCGTTGATCCCGAGAAGTTACCTAAAGGCACGACGCCCATTGAATTCCGGATTGTGGCGGTTGATTTACAAGGAAATGAAAGCCCGGAAAATTTTGTGATCCATGAAAAAGCCACTTTTTTCAGTCGTTAATCTCGCTGCGTAAATATTGAGAGTCTGCAAATGAAAATATTATCGACATCATTGAAACCCTGGTACCGCGAGCCATGGCCATGGCTGCTCATGTCGGGCCCGGCCATTGTGGTGGTGGCGGGGATCTTCACCGCGTATCTTGCCGTGCGTTCGCAAGATGGTCTAGTTCTTGATGATTACTACAAGCAGGGGCTTGCGGTGAACAAGGATTTATCTCGCGATATCACGGCGAAGAGGGCGGGATATCAGGCAGAGGGAAATATTGATCCATCACTTGCGCAGGTCACGCTCACGCTGAAGCATTTGCCATCGAAGCCGCAAGGTTTGACGCTTACATTGTCGCGCGCGACCGTGAGTGGGCATGACCGGCGTGTTCTGCTCCAGCGCAGCAATCAAAACATGTTTGTTGGCGCACTTGCGCCACTGGAGCCCGGAAAATGGTACGTTACCTTGGATGACGAATCGCACTCATGGCGCTTGTTAACGACGCTCACCATTCATGATGTCGGCTCGACCGTGTTTGCGCTCGGAAGCGCGGCGCTGCAACCGGCCGAAGACTAGCAGCCTGTCGATTGATTGACACAACAAAGGATCGCCATGCTCAAGCAAATAATGTGGATTTTATGGCCTTCATTTATTGCTGCAGGCATTGGCGTCGGCATTATTTTTACCTTGATTGATCCAATGGAGTTGGTGGTTCTTGGTGATCGCGTGCACGTGTCGCGCACCGCTATTTATTCTCTTGGATTTTTTGTGCTGTGGACGGTCGCAGCAATAGCAAGTGCGATGAGCTGTTTTCTCGCGACTGGAAGCGATACTTTCAGGCAGCATTAATAAGCACTATTTGATGGAAATCAAAGTGCAAAGATGGACGCCCAATAAAATTGAAATCAATAGCAAATAGTATCTCTACCGGTATTCAATAATCCAGGAGGTAAGATGTATAAACATATTCTGGTTGCAACTGATGGTTCCAGACTGGCTGACAAGGCAGTCAAAGCGGCGATTGGGCTGGCGAAGGACGGTGGCGCACGCGTTACCGGGTTGTATGCCGCTTCGGAATACAAGACACCCTATTATCCTGAAGGCGCCTACTACGATTGGCCATCTCCAGTAGTTTGCAAAAAAAATATTTTGGAATCCGCTGAAAAATGGATCAGCAAAGTGAACAAACTTGCGGCTGAATCCAAAGTAAGCGCAAATGTGGTGGTGGTGTTTGATGATCATCCACACGAGGCGATTATCAATCAGGCACGTAAAGTGAAAGCCGATCTTATTATCATGGCTTCGCATGGCAGGCGTGCTGTTTCCGCGCTTTTTCTGGGCAGTGAAACGCATAAGGTGTTGGCGCTTTCCAAAATCCCGGTGCTGGTGATTCGCTAGTTTATGCTTGCGTTGGCGGCAATATTTTTTCGGTAAGCGGAATTGAGATTGAGATAGTGGTGCCTTTGCGTTCTTGACTGGTGCGACTGTCTGCTTCTGCACTTCGTATATCCAGACTTCCCCCCATCGCCCAGGCGCGTTCGCGCATACCGATGAGACCAAAGGAATCGGCTTTTTTGGTATCGGAATCAGCGAGCCCCTTACCGTTGTCAGCCACCGTCAATGACAAAATATTTTCATGCACGCCAAGTTCGATTTGAACATGCGTTGCATTAGCATGTTTGGCAACATTGTTGAGCGACTCTTGTACCATGCGAAATAGCGGTGATGCAATTTGATCCGGCAATGGCACATCTTCTGTCGGCGCATTGAGCTCGCATACGATATTGTGCCGCTTGGAAAACTCCACTGCCAGCATTTGCAATGCAGGCACTAATCCCAAATCATCCAGCGGGCGTGGCCGCAGATCAGACGATATGCGGCGCACGGAGGTGATTGCGCTGAGCAATAACCGGTCAATGAGCGCCGCATTTTTCTCAAGCTCAGGTAAATCAGGCGGCAATGTATTCCGCAGCAAAGTAAGATCGATACGCACTGCACCGAGCGTTTGGCCGAGATCATCATGAAGCTCGCGGGCAATGCGTTTGCGCTCTTCTTCGCGAATGGTTTGTAGATTGTCATAAAGATTGCGCAAATATTCGCGCGACAGTTTGAGCTCTTGTTCGGCGCGTTTGCGTTCCGTAATGTCACGCAGAATCACGGTGTAAAGCGGCTTGCCGTTCTCTAGTAAATGTGAAATAGAGGCATCAATCGGGAACTCCGTACCGTCGGCGCGCATGCCGACAACATTGGCTTCACCGCCCATGCGCCTGACACTGGTTCCGGTTTTGCCAAATCCTTCAACGTGATGATGATGCGCCCTGTGAA
>JANYGV010000354.1 GCA_025359285.1 Burkholderiales bacterium | reverse complement strand
GGTACAGGTTGATAGCTACGGCAGCAAAGATTCACTCGATATCAACATGAAGCTCGAATTTCAGCGTAACGAAGAGCGCTACCAGTTCATGAAATGGGGCATGCAGGCCTTCGATACATTCAAAGTCGTGCCACCGGGCATTGGCATTGTCCACCAAGTGAACCTGGAATATCTGGCTCGTGGCGTGCATGCGAAAAACGGCGTTTATTATCCTGATACTTTGGTCGGCACAGATTCACATACCACCATGATCAACGGTATCGGCGTGGTCGGCTGGGGCGTCGGCGGCATTGAGGCTGAGGCGGGCATGCTAGGCCAGCCGGTTTATTTTTTAACGCCGGATGTAGTAGGCGTCAACCTCACCGGCAAGTTGCGCGAAGGCCGCACCGCGACTGACCTCGTGCTGGTCGTGACCGAAATGCTACGCAAGGCAAAAGTCGTCGGCAAATTTGTCGAATTTTTTGGTGAAGGCACCGAGTCACTCTCCGTTCCCGACCGCGCCACGATTGCCAATATGGCCCCAGAATACGGTGCCACCATGGGCTTTTTCCCGGTCGATGATGCAACCGTTGAGTTCATGAAATCAACCGGCCGCACCGCAGCGGAAGTCGACGCGTTCCAGGCCTATTTCAAAGCGCAGGACATGTATGGCGTATCGAAAAAAGGTGAGCTTGATTATTCAAGCGTGCTCGAGCTTGATCTCTCCACCGTAAATGCATCACTCGCGGGCCCGAAACGCCCGCAAGACAGAATCGACCTCGGCAGCATGAAATCGCAATTTAGCTCACTCTTCTCCAAGCCATCCACCGAGAACGGCTTCACCAAAAAAGCAGAAGATTTACCGAAACGTTTTGCCACCAAAGATGGCGTGGAAATTGGCTCGGGCGATGTATTGATTGCGGCGATTACGTCCTGCACCAATACCTCAAACCCCGGCGTATTGCTGGCCGCTGGATTGCTCGCCAAAAAAGCAGTTGAGGCTGGGCTGACAGTGAAGCCGCATATCAAAACTTCCCTCGCTCCCGGTTCGCGCGTGGTCACGGATTATTTAACCAAAGCGGGCTTGCTGCCTTATTTGGAAAAACTCGGCTTCTATTTGGCGGGCTATGGCTGCACGACGTGTATCGGCAACGCGGGCGATTTGCGCCCCGAGTTCAATGAATCGATTGTGAGTAACGATTTGGTATGCGCGGCCGTGTTGTCGGGAAACCGGAATTTTGAAGCGCGGATTCACCCGAACTTGCGCGCGAACTTCCTGGCATCGCCGCCGCTGGTGGTGGCCTACGCTATCGCGGGCACGGTGTTGAAAGATTTGGAAACCGAGCCGGTCGGTCAGGGCACCAACGGTCCCGTATTCCTGAAAGACATCTGGCCGACCAGCGCCGAAATCGCCGCTGTCATGAGCTTCGCCAAAGACCCCGCAACCTTCCAGCGCCTGTATTCCAATCTCGGCGCAGATAACCCGCTATGGCAGGCGGTCAAGGGCACCCAGGGCCAAGTCTATGATTGGCCGACCTCCACCTACATCGCCGAGCCGCCGTTCTTCAGCAGCGATTTTGGCATGCACGCAGGCACCGCGAAAGACATCAAAGGTGCGCGCGCCTTGGGCGTCTTCGGCGATTCTGTGACCACCGATCACATCTCGCCCGCAGGCTCAATCAAAGACACGTCGCCCGCCGGAAAATACCTGATCGACCATAAAGTATTGAAAGCCGACTTCAACAGCTACGGCGCGCGACGCGGCAATCACGACGTGATGATGCGCGGCACCTTCGCCAATGTGCGCATCAAAAATTTGATGCTGCCCGCAAAGGCCGATGGCTCGCGCGTTGAGGGCGGCGTGACGCTCATGCAGCCGTCGGGTGAACAAGCCTTTATCTACGACGCCGCCATGAGCTACATCGCAGCCAACACGCCCACCGTGATTTTCGGTGGCGAAGAATACGGCACGGGATCATCACGCGACTGGGCCGCGAAAGGCACACAACTGTTGGGCGTCAAAGCCGTGATCGCAAAAAGTTTTGAACGCATCCATCGCTCCAACCTAGTCGGCATGGGCGTCTTGCCCTGCCAATTCAAAGGCAGCGACACCGTTGATTCACTCGGCATCAAGGGCGATGAAGAGTTCGATTTAGTGGGGGTGGAAGGTGGCATTAAACCGCAGATGGATGTAACGCTAGTGATCAAACGCAAAAACGGCAGCCGAAAAGAAGTCACTGTGCTGCTGCGTATCGATACGCCAATTGAAGTTGATTACTATTTGCACGGCGGCATTCTGCCGTATGTGTTGCGGGAATTGATTTTGACGGCGGCTTAAATAAATTTTAAGTTTGCCTAGTCAAATAAAAAACTGGGCGATGCCCCGTTTTTTATTGCTTTCATGGAGTTGCTGCACGTACATATTTGATACGAGTAGTCAAACCGTCACCATTGGGGAAAAGTGAAGATGCATGTCTACCCAATGGTGAGGTTCATTTTTACCATCATTTTTGCGCTGTGCGGGATGGAAAATCGTGTAAGGCACCAATCATCTCGGCGCGGCGGGTCTAGTGGCTTTTCCAAGTTCGGGCAAGCTATAAAAAGATCTTCCTGATTAGCCGTACCGAATAGACTTCGTTCGGGGCGTAGAACACCTCGATGTAGTCAAACAAATCGGCCTTGGCGGCTTCGCGGCTCTCGTGGCGATGAAACACACGCTCATTTTTAAGGCGGTTGAACCCGCTTTCCATCAGCGCATTATCCCAGCCATTGCGCTTGCGGCTCATGCTGGAAATCGTCTTCATCTCCGCAATCAATCTGTCGAGCCTGCGCGCCATTCGGCGAAGCCGCGCTCACTCACTCACGCCAAGAACCCCGCACATCACCTTGCGCGGATAGCTACGCTCGTGACATTTGATCCAGGCGCACTTTACAGAAGCTCCATTGCAAAATACGCTGTCGCTTTTTCGGGATGGCCTCGGGCCATTAAAATCTCGACCTCCCTTTCGAGCCGAGCGTTCTCGGCACAGACTTTCGAGAATTCAATCTGCTCGGCGGTGATCGGCTTACTATTACGGGATGCGCCAGACAGCTTGCTGTCTCGGTGTGCTTTGCGCCAACGGTGCAGCGTTTGTTCAACTATGCCCAGTTCAGGCGCGGCCGCCGCTTGGCGCTTCCGTTCCACGTCGACCCGTCAAACCGCTGTTTGCTTGAATTCCAATATGTTGTGCTGCTTTGGCAATCGCCTCATTTCCAGTACCTCCAATATCAGGATTATCCTGCTATCGTTCGTACCCGCAATTCGCAGCCAACCTCACCACGACAACAATTCATAATCCGCCACAGAAGTTCAGCGCAACAATAACTCAATCATGACCCTGACCGACACCTTTTTTGTTCTGCTTTTGCTGATCGCAATGAATGCTTTTCTGGCGCTGGCTGAGCTATCCATTGCCAGCGCCAAGCGCATCAAGCTCATGCAAATTCGCGATTCGGGCGAGCCCGATGCCGCAGGTGCTGCGGTGGTGCTTTATCTCAAAGATAATCCCAATGGCTTTTTGGGAATTGTGCAAATCGGCTTGAACGTCGTGGCCATACTGGCCGGTGTCTTTGGTGAAGCCGCGTTCAGCATACGCATCGCGGATGCGCTCGCCTCTTGGGGCATGGCGACGGGATGGTGGCGCGATACGCTTTCATTCACGCTGGCAGTGGGCGCGATTACCGCGATCTTTTTATTATTCGGCGATTTGCTGCCCAAGCGTATTGCTATCCATGCGCCCGAACGCATTGCCTGCGCGCTCGCCCCCGTATTGCGCGCGCTACAAAAACCATTCACACCGATTCTGTGGCTGTTCGGTAAATTAGTCGACGCGATTCTCACCTTCTTCAACATCCGCGCGCAGGGTGAAGCCGCGATTACCACCGATGATGTGTATGCCATGGTAGCGGCGGGGGCCGAAGCCGGCGCAGTCGATCGCGATGCCCATCATCTGATTCAAAATGTGCTGAGACTTGGCGAAAAAGCAATTACCAGCGCGATGACACCGCGTCAAAATATTGTTTCTATCGACGTTGACGACGACGAGGAAACAATTAAAACCGTATTGGCAGAGGAGCCCAAAGCGCGCTTCGTGGTCACCGGCGGTGATATTGATCATCCGATTGGCTATATCGACGCATCAGATTTGCTGGCCAAAGCGATCAATAATCAATCGCTGCGTCTGCATCGCGACACCTTAAAAGCGTGGGGAATGAAACCGATTTTGATGGTGCCTGATTCAATTACCGTGCTCGACGGTCTAGATCAATTTCGCAGCGCCGGCGAGGATATCGCGCTCGTCGCCAACGAATACGGCGTCATTGTCGGCTTGCTGACCATGAACGACGTCATGGCGGCGATCATGGGACGGATCGTAGAAGAAGTCGCCCGCGAAAAGAGCATCGTAAAAATGAAAGACAGTGAGGGCGCATGGCTGATTGATGGCATGGCCGATATTAACGATGTGAAAGAATTATTCGGCTGGGACAATCTGCCGATGGAAGAAAACTACCAAACTATCAGCGGATTTTTAATGTCGCTGCTCAAAAAATGGCCACGCAAAGCCGACAGCGTCGTCTGGCAGGGCGTTAAGTTTGTGGTGGTTGACACCGAAGGCTCGCGGATCGATCAGGTGATGGCCACGGTTGAACAGAGCATGAAAGACAAAAAAGCATCGTTTTAGATTTCAGCTCATTACTTTTGAATTTTGCTAGCGACAATCGCTCGCCGCAAAAAACGATCGCCAGCACTGGCTAATGCCGGTGATTAAAAAGTGCTGGGGTTTGCGTGATGTTTATCCCACGCCTGGATTATTCTTCCGCCGCGTTTGAGTAGCACCTGCCCATCGACGGTTTTTACGCTCCTCGCAGTTTAATCGCGTGTTCGTATGCCGCGTTAATCTCCTTTGATCGCACCTCGGCGAGATCGCGAATCTCCTTGGCCATGTCCGCCACCTTGTCCGGATGATATTGAGTTATCAAGCGTTTGTAGGCGCTTTTGATTTGATCCAGCGTCGCACTTTCGGAAATATTCAGCACTTCATGCCAAATCAATATTCGCGGCTTCAACGGGCTTGCAGATAAATTAGTATCACTGTTCGACGCCGCAGAGTCATGCCGTGTGCCGTCGCCATTATTGTTTTCGGCGCGAGAGGATTTCCGTTCTTGCAGCGTATTGATGATACTGGCGACCACCAAATACCCGATGAACGCAAAGATACAAATGATCGCAATATCGTTAAATTTCATTTTTTGAATTTCTGAAGTGCTGATTTGAATTGTTCGAGGCTTGCTTTCTCCGCATTGTTTTCTTCGGCGTGTTCGAGCATTTCGTCTACACTGAATAAAAGCTTGGGCGCAATACCAACGACGGCATCGCGCCCACAAATATCGGCAACAACCGCAAGGGTGTTGTTACACAAACTCTGACGCAAATAAATTTTACGCACCACATTAACCGCGAGCGGCGCGCAGGCGAGCGAATCAAACGCCAATTTTGCGAATGCCCATTTTTCCAGTCGTAGTTTGTGACGTCGGGCAAACACAACAGTGAGAATGAAAAAAACGTGCATGTAAATTACCGCAAGCAATATCAGGAAGCTTAACTGAGTCCTCGCGACGAACAACGCAAACGGCAATGCTATCAACAACATCGCGAGAAGCGATACTGTTGCCGCCCCGACGGGACGCAGACACGCCTGCAGTTCAGCCAATGTCGCATTGTCGTATCCATTTGCGCTTGTGACTGTTGGGTACCAAATAGTTTTGATCAGACCAATATGTGGAGTGAACGGATTGGGAATATACGGAAACTTTCGCAGCAGTTCGAAGCGAGAATTGGGTAAAGCGATTTCCCGGCTTCGCCTTTTGCACACGATCATCATTTCATTGGCGCACATCAACACCGACGAATCAAAAACATATATCCCAACCGCACCCAGAACGAGCAACGACTCGAACGGGAGTATCACGATTTCTTTTTAAATTTGGACGTAAACCAGGCTCCCAATGCGATAGCACCACCTGCCAGCAGCTTCCAGAACGCAGCAAAAAAGCCTCCCAGCACGGCCCACAAACCCTTCTTGGTTGCAACTGCCGCTGCACCGCCCGCGATCAGTGCCGCCAAGCCGAACTCAGCAACATGGTCCCCTGGTTTAAATTCTGAGTACCGTTCTCCTGAGTTGAATTCATAGCCTTTGAGTGCGGTCTTGAACGATTGCACATCCGCGTCAAGCGTTTCGGGGCTCGATACCAAAGTCGCGCTCATGACTCCGCTTCGACTCAGCAGTCTGACCGTATAGTTCAATGACACCGCGCCTTCACTTTGAACTTTCAGTCCCCATTCGAGGCGTTTTGTGGCCGCATCGTAGTGTGGCGCAACATGCCAACCGATTGTATACAATGGCTCCAAACCAAGCCGCTTGCGCTCTTCATTTGAAGGACCATCGCCATCCTTCATTTGCTTCAGCAACGCATCGGCGTCAATCTTTTCGTCGTCCTTGACATAGCCAATCGCATCGAAACTGAAAACGGACCACCATCCTGCGGAGGGCGACGACAAAAGATAATGATTTGGACTGGGCACATTGCCCGTTAATTCAAGAAATTTCTGCGTATTGCGTTCATCAAGAAACTTAAGCGAAGCATCAGTTTTAATCGTCGCCTGCTTTCCGATTTGTTCAGAGGCAGGCCCGATGTGCCATTCTAGCGCTTGCGCGGCCTTCTCAGCTTCTGCCTCGGTCATGGCAGCATTCGCTGAGATTGCCACGAACAAGCTTAAGCAAAACAATATTATTGGTTTCATTGACTAATCCCTTATTATTTCATATTTTAAGTATGCAATTTCTACGAGCGTATTTTAACGTAAGTTCTCCGCTTCCTAGGCGCATATATTGGATTTGATCAATTTTACCTAGCGGAGTCTACTTCCCCGCTCTTATCTCCAAAGCGCCTTTCGGTAAATTCTTAAACGATTGCACCAGCTGGGATAGAAACGCCGTCAAAGCCGAGGTGCGCCGCCACACCATGGCAATACGTCGGTGCGGCTGGGGATCGGTGAAGCGGATCAGCACCACGTTGGCCGTGACGGGTGCGGGTGGTCGTACCGCCAATGCGGGCAGCAGCGTCATACCGACATTTGCACTGACCATGTGACGCAGCGTTTCAAGGCTGGTTGCACGAAAGCCGGAGCGTTCCATCGCGCCTGCAATCTGGCACACTTCCAACGCCTGATCGCGCAGACAGTGACCATCGTCGAGCAGCAATAAGCGCTCTTCCGCCAAATCGGTCAGCTTCACTTTTTTCTGCTTAGCCATCGGATGCGACGCAGGCACCGCCAGCACGAACGGCTCCTCAAACAAAAATTCGCAATGCAGGGTATCGTCGTGAATCGGCAGCGCCAAAATGCCGGCGTCCAGCTCACCGTCATGCAGTTTCTTCAGAATGATTTCGGTTTTTTCTTCAAACAGCATCAGTTCCAGCTTCGGGAATTTCGCGACAATCTGCGGCACCACATGCGGCAACAAATACGGGCCCAACGTCGGGAAAATACCAATTTTTACGGCACCCGAAGCCGGGTCCTTGGCGCGGCGCGCAATATTTTTGATCTCGTCGGCTTCGCGCAGCATCAACCGCGCGCGCGCCACCACCGCCTCGCCCACATCGGTTAGCAGCACGTTTCGCGGATTGCGCTCAATCAGCGGAACGCCCAGCTCTTCTTCAAATTTTTTGATCTGAGTGGATAAGGTTGGCTGCGAAACAAAACTGGCCTCGGCTGCCCGCCCAAAATGTTTGAGGTCCGCCAGCGCCACCAGATAACGAAGATCACGCAAATTCATAAAAATGCCTCAAAAAATCCAGCAATCCACCAACGGTAGCCCATGCAAAGTTGGAGCCGATCAAGGCATGGGCGGAACAGCGTTTGCCCAGTTCATCTCGTTGGTTTGTTCGTTCATCATTGGTTTCCCCGTGGGCAGCAGACAGGCCGGAAACCGTTTCGCCATTTTGTCGATTTCATCGGTAAAAATTCCATCCACACCCCACGCCAACAGCTGGGTCACACGATCAATATCGTTCACGGTATAGGTCAGCACGCGATAACCGTGATCATGAAAAAATCGAATCGTGTCCGCGTCCAGCGACTCATGATGACCGTGAATTGAAACGCACCCTAGCGCCTCCAGTGTGGGCAAATGATCTTCGCAGGGCGTCGTCACGAGTAGTCCCAGCGGATAGCCGCCTGCGACCTTGTGTGCTGCCTCCAGCGCAATTTCGCTGAACGATGAAATAAGCGGTTTGACATGCCGATCTTGCCAGCTCTCAACGCACATCTCGGCGACTTGTTTGCCGGTTTCAATTTCGCGTCCAAAGCAGGGCTTGATTTCAACATTCGCCATCAGGCCATGGCCGTGCAGATATTTTGTGACGGCTGAAAATCGAGGTATTTTTTCACCTGCAAATGCGGCGCTGTGCCATGAGCCCGCATCGAGCTTTTCCAGCTCGGCAATGGTGGCGGCAGCGACCGCGCCGTGGCCGTTGGTGGTACGTTCCAGTTTGTCGTCATGCATCAAAATGGCGACGCCTTCCTGGGACAATTTCACATCAAACTCAAAGCCACAGTACTGGTGTGCGGCCCCGAGTTTGATCGCCGCGAGAGTATTTTCAGGCGCAGAGTTACCCGCGCCGCGATGGGCAAACAAGGTGGGGTAAGGCCAATTTTTAACCACATCTTTAACCATGCTTTTTTCGGCGTTGCTCATCGCGTGACCCCCACAAAAATTGAACGCAAAAACCATAGGCAGATAATCGTGAAAACAGCCGCCAGCAGATCGTCAAACATGACCCCAAAGCCCCCCTTGATGCGGCGATCCGCCACACTGATTGGCCAAGGTTTGAGGATATCAAATATCCTGAACAAAACGAATGCGAGCACGATCCACGGCCAGCTTCGAGGCGTGAATACCAAAATCAGTAAAAATGCCGCAATCTCATCGATCACGATATCACTATGATCCGATACGCCCAGCGCGGCGCCCGTCACGCCCGACGCCCAAATGCCGATGAAAAAAAGTAGCATAGCGATGATGGCCAAAAACCATGTGCCCCCGAGCCACACCGCCAGCGCATAGATCGGAAGCGCCGCCAACGTGCCGAACGTGCCCGGCGCTTTCGGCGCCAGTCCCGACCCAAACCCCAGCGCAATAAAATGTGCAGGGTGTTTGAGCAAAAATTCACGGGTCGGTTTCATGATGAGTTATCGGTGGGTGCAGCGAAATGATCGTAGCCTGATTTTTCAGGCGTCATGTCGCGACCGGATACATCGACCACGCTTACCAGCTTACTGGCATTGAACGCGCACATGCTGCCAATTTTGCGGACCGCAACACCACATTCTGCGCCTGCCTGCTCAATTCGGGATTGCGCGGATGCTGGCGCAGTAAAACAAAGCTCATAATCATCGCCGCCCGACAGCGCACACTGATTTATCAGACTTGCCCTCAAATCGGCGTCCAGCGCGCTGAACGCTGCCGCCAGCGGCAGACGATGACATTCAATGCGCGCACTCAATTGTGACCGTTCGCAAATATGCGATAAATCTGCCACAAGCCCATCGGAAATATCAACGGCCGCGTGTGCGAGCCCCACCAAAGCCGCTCCCAGCGCCACGCGCGGTGCGGGGCTATACAGCTGGTTTTCGACCTGCGCAAAAATATGCGGCGGTAATTTAATCTTGGCCAGCAGGTGCATCAGCGCCAGTGCTGCGCCGCCCACGGTGCCTGACACCCAAATATCGTCACCAAGCTGCGCGCCATCGCGCCGCAACGCGCGCCCTGCTTTGATTTCGCCCATCACCGTGAGTGTCATGGATAAAGGCCCGCGGGTCGTATCGCCGCCGATCAGCTCAATATCAAACATATCGGCCAGCTTAAAAAAACCGCGCGAAAATCCATCGAGCCATACGTCATCAAATTTCGGAATCGTGAGGGCCAGCGTGACATATTTGGGTGTCGCACCCATCGCGGCGAGGTCAGATAAATTTACGGCGAGCGCTTTGTGGCCCAGCTTTTCAGCGTCGGCGCCCGCGAAAAAATGCGTGCCTTCGACGAGCGTGTCGGTTGAAATCGCCAATTCGCATCCTGCCGAGATTTTGATCAGCGCACAATCGTCCCCCACTCCCAGTACCGCGTGTTTGGCAGGGCGAGTAAAGTAACGCTCAATGAGTTTAAATTCAGGTGTCAAGCTAGACGGGGATCGTGGCATGTTTTTGGCTTAAACACCGCGCCAGTGCTAGGGTTTTATTTCTTGATTGCTATTCCGGCTTCGGTGTCCGGCGCGGCTTGACCGTCACCGTGGGCACCGACGACGCCCGTTTTTTGTATGGCAAACCGCTCGCCGCTTGATGGGCGATTTCATCCACGCGAACAATTGCCGCCAGCTTGTCCAAAATACCGTTGACGTATTTATGTCCGTCAGTGCCACCGAACGATTTAGCCAGCTCAATGGCTTCGTTGAGGATGACGCGGTAGGGTGTTTCCAGAGTGTGAATCAGTTCGAAACTGCTCAGCAATAAAATGCTGCGCTCAATCGGACTCACTTCCACCCAGGGTCGATCAAGATGCGGCGTGAGTTGCTCAATTAGCGTTGGCGACGCTTTGATAGTGCCGCGCATCAACGCCGAAAACATCGGCCCATCCGCACGTTTAAATCCGTCGGCTTCGGAAAATTGCGTTTCAAGATCGCCCGGGCTATGGGCCGCGATTTGCCACTGATAAATCGCCTGCAACGTAAATTCACGCGAACGACGCCGTGCACTCTTGGGCGGCGCTTTTTTTGTGTCAGCCGCGGCGTCCTTTTCTGAACCAGCTAGCGAACCCGCTAAATCTGCGCGGTCAGCTTCAGGCTCGATCGACTTTCGAGCAGATTTTTTTTCAGGAACCACCAGCGCTCCGCTGGACAGCGCCTTCGCTTCTAAAGCATCGACCAGGCTTTTCATCGCGCATCTTTCAATATGGATATGGCAGCGAGTGTATTCGCCATTTCAATCGCGGCACGTGCGCAATCGGCACCTTTTTCCAGCACCCGCGCTTCGGCTTGCGCGTCCGATTCCGTGGTCAAAATGCCGTTCGCAATCGGCACGCCGGTTTCAAGCATCACATCCATGACCCCGCGACAGGATTCGTTCGACACCACTTCAAAATGGTAGGTCTCACCGCGAATCACCGCCCCAATCGCAATCAGCGCCGAATATTCACGCGTCAAAGCCAACGCTTGCAATGCGAGCGGGATTTCCAGTGCGCCGGGAACACTAATGTGGTCAATATGTGCAGACTCTACGCCAAGCTTGTGCAGCTCAGTGACGCACGCCGCCGTCATTTTATGGACAACTGCCTCGTTAAACCGGCTCTGTACGATACCGATGCGCAAGCCGTGACCCGCTAACTTGGATTTGATCAAATTCATCGTTTTTAAATTTCTTCCTACACCGCTTTTAATTTACGTTCAGCCGACGGCGGCACATAGTCGACGACTTCCAAATCAAATCCGGCCATCGACGGGATTTTCTTCGGCCAAGCAAGCACGCGCATTTTACGCACATTGAGTGCCCGCAAAATCTGCGCGCCAATCCCGTGCATACGCGGGTCCCATTTATTTTTGCGGGGCGGCGCCTCACTTGCGGAATTAAAGCGCTCAAGAATTGACGCGGCATCCTCTACCCGGCGCAGCAGCACAATAGCGCCCGCACCTTCCGTGGCGATGATGCGCATCGCTTCGGCCACTGAATACGCGTGGCGGCCGCCATCGAACTCAAACAAATCGAGTGACGTAAATGGCTCGTGTACGCGGGTCAGCACGGGCACATCCGGCTTGATCTCGCCGCGCGTAAGCGCCAAGTGAACTTCATTCGCGGTCTTGTCGTGAAACGCATGCAATTTGAAATTGCCATACGGCGTGGCGATGGTGCGCTCTGAGACTAATTCGACCAGTGTTTCGGTGATTGAGCGATAACGAATCAAATCCGCAATCGTGCCGACTTTGAGATTATGCTTTTGCGCGAAAATCATTAAATCCGGCAATCTGGCCATCGAGCCATCGTCATTCAAAATCTCGCAGATCACTCCCGCTGGGTGCAGCCCCGCCAGCTGGGCTAAATCGCACGTCGCCTCGGTATGGCCGGCGCGCATAAGCACGCCACCAGTTTTAGCGATCAGCGGGAAGATATGACCCGGCTGAACAAT
>JANYGV010000338.1 GCA_025359285.1 Burkholderiales bacterium | reverse complement strand
ATGCCAGTGGGTTTTCCGCTGTCGCCCATTTTGTTGTTGGACGTTACGACTATTGCTACACGCTTTTTCATGAGGGTATTCATTTTCAGACTCCAAAATTAATAAGAACGCATCGATTTATAGCTGATGCCGCCGTGTTGCTCTGTCAGATAAGCTGTAAAACAGTGTCGTGAAATGGATGTTTGGCAACTTCTGAAAGCACACTGTATTGCCTATTTTAAAACAGATAAACTGGCTAAATATCATATTACTCATTACATGGTGTAATTAATGACACGCACGATCGATCCGTTTCAACTCGCCAGCATTGCGCTTTTCTGCAAAGCAGCAGAGCTGGGCAATTTCACCAGCGCCGCAGAAGCGATGGGCGTGACGCCTGCAGCGGTGAGCCGATCCATCGGGAGGCTGGAGGAACGGTTGAACGTGAAACTGTTTGCGCGCACCACGCGCCGCGTGAAACTCACTGACGATGGGCGCGCATATTTTGAGCAGTGTGAGCAGGCATTGGCGCAGTTACAGGAAGCGGAGCGCATCGTCACTGGCAACCAGGCGAGCCCCAGCGGGCGCTTGCGCGTGAGTGTGCCCACGACTTATGGGCATCATCGTATCCTGCCGATACTGCCAAAATTTATGAAAAAATTTCCGCTGATTAATCTCGAGGTGAGCATCTCGAATCGCAATATCGATTTCGTTGAAGAAGGTTTTGACGTGGCGATACGCATGGGTGCGCTTGAGGATTCGCGACTGATCGCGCACAAGCTTGAAGATGCGGCGCTGTGTGTGTTCGCATCGCCTGCCTATTTGAAACGCTCGCCGAAGCTGCGCACCATTGCTGACTTAAACGCGCATGATTGCATTCAGTTCATCATGCCCAGCTCTGGTCGCCCAATTCCGTGGGGCTTTTTTGAGCGTCAGGGTGAAGTGGATTTTGTGGCTGATAGCCGCATCCAGATTCAGGACGATGTGCTGGGCGGCGTGACGCTCGCCAAAGCTGGCGGCGGCATATTTCAGAGCTACCGATTTATCGTTGCACGCGAATTGCAGTCGGGTGAACTAGTCGAAGTGCTGAAGGCGCATACCGGTCGTGCCCGACCATTTAATATTCTGTATCCGCAAAACCGCCATATGTCGTCGCGCGTGCGGGTGTTTGTTGATTTTGTGCGCGAACATTTTCGTGGCAAATAGGTTTCAATTTCTTGCTTGGAAATGTGGCGACTGCAGCCATGCAGACCGCCGGGTTTTTGCATCAAGCGGCATGTCGTGAGTGGTCAGGGTGCAGGTAATCGCGGGTTGAGCGAGCAGGGTGAGCGAGAATCGTCTGATCTCGTCGCGCCGACACGCCAATACTTCAATGCGGGTGCCCACTGTGTAGCGACGGATGCGCCGCTCGAGTGACATCGCGTTGACCCGCAGGCCGTCGATCGCGATGATGGAATCGCCTGCCGACAAACCTGCCAGCTGCGCAGCACCATTATCAAAAACTTGTGCGAGTCGGGCATCACCGTTGATTTCGCTGCCGATCTTTGCGCCTAGCGCAGGGCTGATCACATCCCCAGACTTCGCGGCGCTCACCGAGCCTGGCACTTGAAACGTCATCGCGACGCCAACGCTCTTTAACAGTGGGACAAGATCAATATCCTCAGTGCCGTAAACCGCATGCGTAAAAAAATCACGCAGATCCAACCCGGTTACCCGCCCCGCTATTTTTTCAATCGCGGACTCAGGTACGCCAATGCGTGTTTTGCCGAATTCGTTCCACAGCGCACGCATCACATCATCCAGCGATTTGCTGCCTTTGGATTTTTCGCGGATCGTTAAATCAAGTGCCAGCGCCACCATTGCGCCTTTTTGGTAATAGCTGACGATTGCATTGGGTGCGTTTTCGTCCTGCCGGTAATATTTGATCCACGCATCAAAACTGGCTTCGGCCACGCTCTGCTTGAGGCGCCCTTTTTGGGCCATCACGCGGCCAATATTTTCAGCCTCGACTTCAAGATATTCCAACGTCGTAATGATACCTGCGCGCACCAACGCTAGATCGTCGTAGTAATCGGTAAAGCCCTCAAAAAACCACAGCTGACGAGTGTAATTCTCGTTTACCAAATCGTAGTCTATAAACGCTTCGGGCTTGATCCGCTTCACGTTCCACGAATGAAAATATTCATGAGATGCGAGTGATAAAAGTTTGCGGTAGCCCACTGTTACCGGTGTCTCGTGAGCCAGTGGCAAATCGTCGCGGCTGACGATCAGCGCGGTCGAGGCGCGATGCTCCAGACCGCCAAATCCATCGCCTACCACCGTAAATAAAAACCAGTATTCGGGGAAGGGTGCGTCCCATGTTTCGGGTTCAAAGAAGCGAATCTGATACTCACATATTTTTTTCAAGTCGGCGCATAGCCGATTCATATCGGTGCGATGAACCCCAGTAATAGCGACGTTATGCAAACTCCCGCATGCCTCAAACGCCGCATGCGTAAACGTCCCCATTTCTACGGGGTGGTCGATCAGTTCGTCGTAATTTGACGCAAAAAATTTTCCAAACGCGCGAACTTCCGAGCCCAGCACTTCATTCCATGCGCGTCTTTCAACGCCGTTGCCGATGTCGCCGTCACCTTCATCATTACTAATCTTGTCGTGCTCACTATCGACAATGCCGGGATGCGCGGGACTGGCGCGATCAACAAGAGTTTCTCGTCGCGGCTTTCGGTCGGCAACAGGCATCCCATCGGCGCCCATCGGTGCAAGCGCCGTGGCAATGCGCCATTCCGGGTGCTGGTCATGCGCCAGAATCTCGATTTCACAAGGCTGACTGCGCATGCCCAGCGGCAGCAAAAACACACTGGTGCCGTTAAAAAACCCATGAGTCTCATCCAAGTGCGCCCCGCGCACACTTAAATCCCAAGCGTAGACTTCGTACGTTACGCTTAGCACACGGGCAGCCGCGTGTAGTGGCGCGCACTGCCATGTGGCTTTATCGGTTTTGGTAATCAATACAGGTCTGCCATCGGCCACGGCCTTGATCGCCACAATATTGCGCGCGAACTCACGAATCAGATAGCTGCCTGGAATCCAGGTGGGCAACATAAATTTCTGCCCCTCACGTTCTGGCCGCAGCACGGTCACGGTGACTTCAAAAGTATGCGCCGCCAGATTTTTTGGCGAAATCGTGTAACGAATAGGGATTTGTAACGGAGGGGTCGTTGAGGTCACGCGGGTTGAATCCTTTGCGATTTCGAGATGCTTACTGCAAACAGGTCGTCGGCCAATATCGACAAACCTTGCCTACAATTTAGCGCTGCGCCTTATTATAAGCAACGCTTTCGATTATGATTGTGAGCAGCATGTTGCTCAAAATACGGTAGACACTTATTTGTCAATTATCAGTCACTCACTGGTCACTCATCGCAGTCGTTTGAAAGGGAAGAAATGGTTTCCATCACATCACGTAACACGCATCGACGATCCAGATCAGCATTCGCTGTGGCGGCACTATCGACAATATTTATCATTGCCTGTGGGTTGGCCGTCAGCGCCGCGGCGGCTGCCAAAAC
>JANYGV010000314.1 GCA_025359285.1 Burkholderiales bacterium | reverse complement strand
CGCGTCGTGGCGTGGTGCCACAACGGCCCACCCGGTGCAAATGTGAAATATGTGAATGCAACACTCGCTGAAAATCAGCAGGTGTTTATTGCGTTTTCAAGAGTGCCCGACGCGTAGGCACGCGCCTGTAAATACTCTATTTTATAAACATTAACACAAGCACCAGAGCGGCTTAACAAGCATTTATGTCCCAAACGCCGCGCCAGTAGGCGATTTAGTATTCTCCGGCACTCCCACCAAACTGCCCCCCGGCTTGATAGCCATCGCGCCAGCTCCGCGCGGGAGGCGGCATCATATTGCTGGTGTCATATTGAAGCATCACGTTGCCAGGTTTTAACCAATCGTAGAGTGATTGAATAAGCGGCTCGCAGACGCGTACACGCCAATTGCTTGGCAGTGAAATCGGCACGATACCCACGCCGTTGTTGTAATGAATCGTGATCGATGCGCTGCCCGGCTGGTTCGGCGCGAGATGCGGCGCGAGGATGTTTTTTAATTTGTGGCTATCAGCTTGGCCATTCATCGATAAGGTCATTACGCGCACGTGTTTGCGCGCGTCGTCAATCGACAATACTTCATCGACGATCACACGCAACCCACCGGAAAAATCATCGTGACTAACTTTGCCGCGAATAATCAGCGGCTGATCATCCACCAAACTCGCGCGCTTTTTATCATAGACCTCGTTGTACATCACCGCTTCCACGCGCGCGGTGCCGTCGTCCAATGTGATCACACACATGCGACCGCGCTTGCCATTGCGCACACGTTGTTCATACAAAATACCGGCCATCACAACGGGATCGTTCTTCGCTTCGAGTGCGACTAATTCTGTTTTTGCGAACTGGCGAATTTCTTTTTCGTAGCCCGCAAATGGATGGCCCGACAAATAAAAACCAAGTGCTATTTTTTCGTTGTTGAGCCGATCACGTTCACTCCACATGCCGACTTCGTTTAGCTCCAGCACATCCATGCTGCCGCCGGTCGCCTCACCAAACAAACTCACTTGCTGCGCATCGCGCTCAGATTTTTCGGCCATCTCAACAGCCTTAGGCAGCGACGCCATCAAGGTCGCGCGGTTGGCATGCAGCCCGTCAAACGCGCCCGCGCGAATCAGCGCTTCCATCGCACGGCGGTTGACTTTGCTGCGATCCACTCTCGTGACGAAATCGAGCAAATCTTTGAATGCGCCACCGCGATTGCGGGCGGCTTCAATATTTTCAATGGCGGATGATCCCGTGCCTTTGACGGCCCCCAGCCCATAGCGAATTATTTTTTCGCTCAATGGTTGGAAGCGATAGGTGCCTGCGTTTACGTCCGGTGCCAACACCGTTAATCCGATTGCTTTTGCATCATCAAACAGGAGCTGCACTTTGTCGGTGAAATCCATCACGCAGCTCATGTTGGCCGCCATAAATTCGGCAGCGAAATGGGCCTTCAAATACGCAGTGTGATAAGCCAATAATGAATAGGCGGCGGAATGCGATTTGTTGAAGCCATAACCCGCAAACTTTTCCATAAAATCGAAAAGCTCGGTCGCGACTTTGGCCGTCACACCATTTTTCTCAGCCCCCGCTTTGAAGATGCTGCGGTGTGTGGCCATCTCTTCGACTTTTTTCTTGCCCATCGCGCGACGCAACAAATCCGCGCCACCCAGCGAGTAGCCGCCGATCACCTGAGCGATCTGCATCACCTGTTCCTGATAAATCATGATGCCGCAGGTGGGCGCAAGAATCGGCTCGACGCGCGGATCAACAAAGGTGACTTTCTCTTTGCCGGTTTTGCGATTCAGGTATTCGGGAATCAGGTCCATCGGGCCAGGACGATATAACGCATTGAGTGCGGTTAAATCTTCCACTGACGATGGCTTGGCGCGCATGATGAGATCGCGCATACCGCGACTTTCAAACTGGAAAATCGCGCCGGTACTGCCCTTCGCGAAAATTTGATATGACTTCGCATCGTCGAGCGGCAGCCGCGCCACATCAAAATCGGGCTGTGGTTCACCATATTTGCGATCACGAATCAGCTTCACTGCTTCTTCAACAATCGTCAGCGTGGTGAGTCCCAGAAAGTCAAATTTGACCAGCCCGACTGCCTCCACATCGTCCTTGTCGTATTGACTCACAAATGAATCGGAGCCATCGGCTACATACAGCGGCGTGAAATCGGTGAGCGGCCCCGGCGCGATCAGCACGCC
>JANYGV010000311.1 GCA_025359285.1 Burkholderiales bacterium | reverse complement strand
TGAATATTCATCTCGGCGAACGGGCAAATTTCAACACCGATGGCGACGCGCACCCGGCGTTTTGTGTAAGCGATTTGAATGCATTACTCGCCAGAATTGAAACCGCGCAATGCCGCATTCGACATGACGACGGCCCCACCGGCTACATCCGCGCCTCCGCGTGGGACCCATTCGGAAATCGCTTGGAATTTATGCAACGCCTGGTTTAACAATATTCAAACGCCAATATCTGCGGCCATCATCCGGAATTTCTACCCCAAACGCCGCACCAGCGCTAGGGTTTGAAGCACATAAAAAGTCATTTATTGAACCGAAGGAGCATCCTGTGAGTAATGCAACTACAGCAACCGCCGACACAACGACAAACCCAGCAGCACCCAAAGCCAAAAAATCCGTCGCCTTATCCGGCGTTACCGCTGGCAATACCGCGCTTTGCACCGTCGGCCTCACCGGCAACGATTTACACTATCGCGGCTACGACATTCTGGATGTAGCCAACGCGTGCGAATTTGAAGAAATCGCGTATTTATTGGTGCACGAAAAGCTGCCGAATAAAACTGAACTCGCCGCCTATAAAACAAAACTGAAATCGATGCGCGGCATTCCGTTTGCCGTTCAGGATGTATTGGAATCAATGCCCGCATCCGCGCATCCGATGGACGTATTGCGCACTGGCTGCTCAGCGCTCGGCTGTATTCTGCCGGAAAAAGACAATCACAATATTCAGGGCGCCCGCGACATCGCGGATCGGATGATGGCCTCGTTTGGCTCGATGTTGTTGTACTGGTATCACTTTGCGGTGAATGGAAAACGCATCGATGTTGAAACCGATGATGACTCCATCGGCGGCCACTTTCTGCATTTGCTGCATGGCGTAAAACCATCGGACGAATGGGTGCGCGCGATGCACACGTCGCTCGTGCTGTATGCGGAACATGAATTCAATGCGTCCACTTTTACCGCGCGCGTGATTGCGGGCACCGGCTCGGATATGTATTCGGCCATTACCGGCGCGATTGGCGCGCTACGCGGGCCCAAGCACGGCGGCGCGAATGAGGCTGCGTTTGAAATCCAGTCGCGTTACAACGATGCCGATGAAGCTGAAGCCGATATCGTCAAACGTGTTGCCGAAAAGCAGGTCGTGATTGGTTTCGGGCATCCGGTTTACACGCTCTCTGACCCGCGCAATGTGGTAATCAAAGAAGTCGCGCGTGGACTGTCGAAGCAGGCGAACAACATGAAATTGTTTTCAATCGCCGAGCGGCTTGAATCGGTCATGCAGCGCGAGAAAAAAATGTTCCCCAATCTGGATTGGTTTAGCGCAGTCAGTTATCACATGATGGGCGTACCGACCGAAATGTTTACGCCGCTGTTTATTATCAGCCGCACCTCGGGCTGGGCCGCGCATGTAATTGAGCAACGTATAGACGGCAAAATTATTCGCCCGAGCGCTAACTATATCGGGCCGGATAACTTGACGTTTGTGCCGCTGAAAGATCGCAAATAAGCGTTTCATCCGCGAAAGACTTTCTTAAACCCGTTTTGCAGTCTCGTTGTTTCGTTCTTTTGTTTTCCGCGTTTGCCCCATTTTTGGGGTGATTCAGGCGCAGGCTTTGAACAGGCCGCATGCTCCCATTTCAGCAACAAAGGTGTAGGATTCGCCTTCTGGCATTTGACGCTGAAATCATGAACAAGTGGCTTCATCAAAAGGGCGATTGAGGGAATATGGATCTGCAAGGGGTGTATTCGAAAACAGCAGAAGGCGCGCAAGAAATTACCACGCGAAATCTGCATCTGGATGCAATGACGCGCCGCCTGCTGATTATTGTGGACGGCGAACGCAGCGCAGGCGAGCTGATGCAGTTTTTCAAGCAGGGGCAGGATATCTCGGTTTTGTTCGAAACCTTGACGCAGCTCGGTTTAATCATGCGTACCGGTGGGCCATCAGAAGCACTGCCCCCCGATTCCGTAGCGCCGCCAGCGCCCGTTGCAACGCCCGCTCTAAAACCTGCATCCCAAGCCGCAAAGCCTACACCCGTCCCCAACAGCAAATTATTTCAGACTACCGGGCCCTCCACCGCGACCATCATCAGCGAATTACTTTCTGATGAACTTGAAGCTGGTCCTTTAGCAGGTGCGTCCACACCCGGAAGCGGGGCAAACCAGAAAGCCAATGCTGCAGAATCAAAACCAGCTCAACCACTGCGCTTTATTCAAGCGCAGACCTTCATGAATACCACCGCGCGAAAAGTGCTGGGCCTGAAGGGTACTTTTTTCATTTCAAAAATTGAGCGCGCGAGCAATGAAAATGAATTAGCCGGGCTGTTGGATCAATTTCAATCAGAACTATTTGAAGGCACCAAAGACCGCAATACCGCCAAGCAATATCGCGAGCAAGCAGAAAACATTTTAAGAAACAGGAATTCGGCTTAAGTCGTCACCCCTAAATGACGAAATCCCACGCAGCACGCAGCACGCCCGCCCTGTAAAAATTTTAGCAAATTTAATTTCACTTAATTCCACCGCAAAGAGACTATTCAACATGTCAGCCCACATTTCAAACGTCCGCCCGAAGCCCGATAAAGTTCTCGTCGATATCGTCGATTACGTCACCAAATACACCATTAAATCCAAAGAAGCCTACGAAACCGCGCGCTATTGTTTGATGGACACACTGGGCTGCGGATTTGAGGCGCTGGAATATCCGGCGTGTACAAAATTGCTGGGACCGGTGGTGCAAGGCACGGTGGTGCCAAACGGCGCAAAAGTCCCCGGTACACAATTTCAGATGGACCCGATTCAAGCGGCGTTTAACATCGGCACCATGATCCGCTGGCTCGATTTTAATGACACCTGGCTCGCCGCAGAATGGGGCCATCCTTCGGACAATTTGGGTGGTATTTTGGCGACCGCCGATTGGCTTTCACGCACTGCGTTGGCGGCGGGCAAGAAGCCGCTGACTGTGCAAGACGTATTGACCGGCATGATTAAAGCGCACGAAATTCAAGGTTGTATCGCGTTGGAAAATTCGTTTAATAAAGTCGGTTTGGATCACGTCGTCCTGGTGAAAGTGGCGTCCACGGCGGTAGTTGCCGAAATGATGGGATTAACTCGCGATGAAATTTTGAACGCCGTCTCGCTGGCATGGGTGGACGGCCAATCGCTGCGCACCTATCGCCATTCGCCCAACACCGGCTCGCGCAAATCGTGGGCAGCAGGTGACGCCACCTCGCGCGCGGTGCGCTTGGCGCTCATCGCCAAAAC
>JANYGV010000260.1 GCA_025359285.1 Burkholderiales bacterium | reverse complement strand
GAGCCATGAACTTTATCGGTACCGCCCATGTTCGGCGAGCCTTTGCCGATCACGGTTTTGCAGCAGATGAGCGAGGGCTTGTCGGTGACTTTTTTAGCGGCGTTGAGCGCCGCATCCACCGCATCCGCATTGTGCCCATCCACATTTGCAATCACGTGCCAGCCGTAGGCCTCAAAACGCTGTGGCGTATTGTCTTTAAACCAGCCCTCTACCTTGCCGTCAATCGAGATGCCGTTGTCGTCGTAAAAGCCGATCAATTTGCCCAACCCCAGCGTGCCCGCGAGCGAACACACCTCGTGCGAAATGCCTTCCATCAAACAGCCATCCCCCATGAAAACATAAGTGTGATGGTCAACAATATTGTGGCCGTCGCGATTAAAGGTTCGCGCCATTTCGCGTTCCGCAATCGCCATGCCGACTGCGTTTGCGAGGCCTTGACCCAGCGGGCCGGTGGTAGTTTCCACGCCGGGCGTGATCGCCACTTCAGGGTGCCCCGGCGTTTTGGAATGTAGCTGGCGAAACGCTTTGATGTCATCCATCGAAAGATCATAGCCGGTCAAATGCAGCAGCGCGTAAATCAACATTGAGCCGTGACCGTTCGACAGCACAAAACGATCACGATCCGCCCAATGTGGGTTCGCCGGGTTGTGCTTCAAGTGGTGTCGCCACAACACCTCCGCCATTTCCGCCATGCCCATCGGTGCGCCGGGGTGGCCGGAATTGGCTTTTTGAACGGCGTCCATCGCGAGAGCGCGAATGGCGTTGGTAATGTCGGTGCGAGTGGCTTGGGTCATGGTCGGCGTCGGTAAGATTGAATGAGGGAGGACAGTTCTCGGCAAAAGCGACTGTCGACTTGCGAGAGGATTTGCCACTAATGATTATAATTTGAACTGCACCGCATACTTGCATACGGCCCTATTTAAAGGCCCCAACATCAGAGGACACCTCATGCAGGGCCTTCATATTATTGCTGATCTCTATCATTGCCCGCCATTGACGCTGTTGACCTCAGCTGCGGCACTGCGGCTCGCGTGTCTGCGGGCGTCCACGATGGCGGACTTGTCGGTACTGGAAGACCATTTTTATCAATTCGAACGTTTTGATCAGATTGATCCAACCAAAGCAGGCGGTGCGACGAGTGCGGTGGTAGTGGCCGAATCCCCTCCGCTCGCCGCATGACGGAGTCAACCATGCGTGTTGATGAATACGTCACGAGCCAATCAGGCGTTTATTTCAAAGCAAGCCGTTTGATTGAAAGCCGCACCTCGGCGTTTCAAACCATTGAGATATTTGAAACGCCCGATCTGGGCAAACTCATGCGGATCGACGGCTGCAATATGGTCGGTGAACGGGATGAGTTTTTCTATCATGAAAACTTGATTCACCCGGTTGCCGCCGCACATCCCAATCCGCGAATGGCGTTGATTATTGGCGGCGGCGACGGCGGCGCGGCCGAAGAAATACTGAAGCACCCCTCAATAGTAAAGGTCACCTTATGTGAGCTGGATGCCGATGTCGTTGAGATGTCGACGCGACAGCTTTTTAGTGTGCATGATGGCGTATTTGATAATCCCAGGCTGTCACTGGTGATCGGCGACGGTGTCCGATTCATTCGCGACACGCACGAGCAATTCGATCTCATTACGCTTGATCTCACTGACCCGATGGGTGAGACGAAAGCACTGTATTCACCCACGTTTTTTGCGGCCTGTAAATCAAGACTCGCAACGGGTGGTGCGCTCACCATTCATATTGGCTCACCCTTTGCGCACCCGAACCGGGTGAGTGAAAGTGTCGCGAATTTGCGCGCCCTATTTCGGATTGTGAATTGTTGGTTTGTTCACATTCCGATGTATGGCGCGACCTGGGGCTTCGCCAGCGGATCAGATGCGCTTGACCTTCGTGACATTAGCGCGGCTGAAATCGATAAGCGATTAGCAGATCGCCACATCGGTGCGCGGCAGTTTTATAACGGGGAAGCGCACCATGCCATGCAGGCGCTGCCC
>JANYGV010000251.1 GCA_025359285.1 Burkholderiales bacterium | reverse complement strand
CGCGTCGCCCATGAAATCCATACCGATCCCACTGGCTTTTCTGGCGTTCCCCCTGCTGGCCCCGCAATTCCTGAAACTGCAATGGCGACGTGCGCGCGTGAATGCCCAAGTGCGCCTCGAGCCATCTCCTGTACGACCTGTTCTGATACCGCGCCATACTCAGCCAGGCTTGATTGCCGCACGCCCAGCACTTCAACCTTAGCTTCGTATGAATAGGTGACAAACGCACGGTCAAACCACGCAGAGCAGCCCGGCACCGCCGTAATCGCCTCCGCAATACCACCGCCTGTGCATGATTCAGCCGTAACAATCATCCAGCCTTTCGACTTAAGCGCGACACCGATTTGATTTGCAATCTCGATCACAGAGGAATTTCTTTCATGTTTTTTAGCTGACGCAACATCCTAGTGCATTTGGCGCAACAAATAATCTCGGCATCACGATAGCTCAATATTTAAAATATTTAATTAACTCGTGTTCAACACACCAAACCGATGCGCTAGTAAGCTCGTATGCACGCGCTCCACTTGCTCCAGTGTTTTCAATTTCACGTTGATATTGGTAAACCGGTTAACCGACCGCAGATTCGAAAGCGCGGGAAATTTATCGAGGAATTTAAGGTTGTGCTTTTGCCACGCCTGGTCGTAGCGACCCGTAGAGAAATGAATCAACAACAGATCCAGCGGAATGGCGAGTTTATAGCCTGCTAAAAATGCGCGATAACTAAAATCGATATCGTAAAGATGAAAGCCGTTGAACGTGATTTCATCAAAGCGCAGCGTTTCCCACACGCGGCGTTTAGTGGCGATAAAAACGCCATCAACGGCCTGAATGTTTTCGATTACTGCGTCCTGCAAGCCAATGCCCAGGTAAATGTAGCCACTCATTTTTGCGGCATTGAGTGCGCTATCCCCGGGCGGGCGATGAATGATCTGGCCATGCACATGCGGCGGCCCGCCATGACCCCAATTACCAGCGACTAATCTACTGGTTCCCGCCACCCCGACCAGGTCGTAGGTCTGCAAATGTTGCAATAGCCGAGCCGCGAAATCATCGTGAACAATTTCAATATCGTCATGACAAAAAATCAGCACATCACCGTTCGACAACGACGCACCACGGTTATAGCCCTCACACAGCGATTTGGCATCGTGAATGCCGATAATTTCAATTTCGTGGTGCGTGAATACGGCCTCCAGCTTGGCTTTGATATGCACGAAATAATCAGGGCGAATGCTGCAAATAATGGCCGAAACACGCGTTCTGGGCAAATTCACAGCAATCGGTTTTTGCCATGCAGGGCTCGCTTCGGGATGAAATCGGGGCCATGATAAATAAGCTTGCGCAGCGTCTTTCTTGGCCAATTCCCAGTTTGGTCGAGCGCGAATAATTTGCGTGAATGCTTCAGTCGCGGCATCCAGCTCGGCTACGTCAATGTGCGGGTTGGCGCGTTGACTGTGCTGAAGCCGCGTTCGCGCCGACGCCAGCGCATCATCCAGCGGCGATCGCTCCACACACCATGTTTTCCAGGCGGCCTCATATTGCGTTTCAAGATCACGTATAAATGTTTTGAAGTCGACCAGCGAACTTGCTCGCACACGTTCACGAAGGTCTGCACGCAGCCGCGACAACGCAGCCAAATCCTCACCAAGTCGCTTCGCGCGTTGCAACCAATCAACCTTATCAGCCGCCACCCAATCATTTAATGCCACGGCGTTCAGTAAACTTGCGCTCGAACGCGAACAGCCGTTGGTGCCCGGCAATGTCAGCACCGGCACGCCCTGCCACAGGGCATCCAGGGTCGTAGTCGCGCCTGAAAAGGGGATTGGGTCCAACGCCACATCCACCAGGCCAAATGCCTGACGATACTCGGCCACGCTGACGCGGGGCAAAAATTGCACGCGGGTATTGTCAGCACCACCTTCAACATTTAATGCTTGAACAATACGTTGACGCGCGAAGCCTTCTGCGATGCCTGCAATCCTCAGCCGCGCGGTGGGCATTGCCAACATTAACTCGCGCCACAACGCCAAGGTAGCGTCGGTCAGTTTGACCGCATTATTAAACGAGCCAAATGTGATGTATCCGTTGCGCTGAGCGGGAAGTGACGTAACCTCGGGCGCGTTTTCATCTGGTCGCCAGCACCACTGTGTATGCGGCATGCGCAGTAATTTTTCGGTATGAAAGCGTTCATTTCCGAGCGGATCGGCGATAACATCAGTAAGCCGATAATCCATTGCCTGCAAGCCGGTGGTGCCTAGATAATCCAGCCATGTTATTTGCACAGGTGCGACATGGCGCGCAAAAACACCGAGACGATTCTGGCCGGTATGGCCCGCAATATCGATCAGCACATCAATGCCATCATCATGGATTTTTTTGGCCACATCTTCATCAGTCGCGCCTTTCAACACCGCGGCGGTGGCGCTGACACCGCGCGCTGCCAGGCTTTCGGGCGATTGAGGATTGTTGAAATAACAATAAACCTCAAACCGTTCGCGGTCGTGTCCGGCAATCACTGGATCAATGAACGCGGGCACCGCGCCATGGCAATCGGGCGAGACATAACCGATCCGAATTTTCCGCTGGGGTTGCGGCGTATTCGTGAGCAGTGGAATACTCGCCGACACCGCCTCGAACCAGGTTGCCCACTCCACATGCGCATTTAAAATTTCATTCGGACTCAACGCAGAATCCAACTTCAGCGCCGCCAGGCGATTGCTGGCCGCTTGCGGCGACATCGGATTCAGTCGCAGCGCGTTTGAATAGCAGGCAAGAGCGTCTTGCAAGCGGCCCTGTTCTTTGTACAGATTACCCAGGTTGTTATAAGTTTCTGGCGATTCCGCTTCATATTCAAGTGCGCGCTCGAGTTCGAACGCCGCTTCGTCAATCCGCCCAACGGCCTGCAACGCAGACGCGAGATTTATTCGCGCGCTCATCAAATCTGGCGACAACGCCAGCGCATATCGGTGCGATTGAACCGCATCATCGAATCTCTGCAACGCGAATAATGAATTGCCGCGATTCACATAGGCTGCGGCCAGCGTTGCATCGGCCACAATCGCGCGATCAAACAGCGCAATAGCGGCTGGGTAATGGCCGGTTTGATGGGCAATAATCGCGAGCCCATTTAGCGCCTGAGCGTTGGCGGCATTGGCGGCGATCGCGGCGCGAAATTTGAGCTCCGCATCGCGGGTTTCACCGCGCTGCAAATATGAGAAGCCCTCGCGAGTGGGTTGATCCTGTGGCTCGCTCATGCTGCCACTGGATGTAGACGATGCCAGTACAAATATTGCGGGAGGAATCCAAATCGTCGATAAATCGTGACGGCCGAAGTATTTTCGCAATCAACCTGTAAAAACGCGGTGTGCCCGGCGTGCTGTCGGCCCCAGTCAATCAGATAAGCCACCAATAGGCTTGCGTATCCTTTGCCGCGCGCCGCGATATCAGTACGCATATTGAAAATGCCAACATGGCCGTCTTCGATTCGCGCCATCCCGCAAGATACGACCCCATCCGCCGTCGCCAACGCTAGAAATTTTTGCGTGCCTCGCCAGATCGACTGACGTTTAAGATCCTGACCGACGGCCTCAATCGCGCTGCTTTTCAAGCGATGCGCGTCAGCTATTCCTTCAGCGGTGCTGCGTTCCAACAGCTTTACACCAGCGGGCAAAATCGGCAACTCCAGAGACGCGGTAATGGGCAAGGTCATCACCAGCGTTTCAACCTCTCGCGTGTAGCCGCGCACCGCCAGCATGGCGTCGAGTTCCGGCGGGGCCAGCTCCTTGGTCAGGCGAAAGATCGTGCGCTGATTACGCAGCGCATACCAAGCTTCACAATAGGCAATTTTTTCTTCCAGCGGGCGTGCGAAGTGGTGGGCAGAACCGCGGCTACTGGTGGAGCCACCGCCGACACCATAAAGCGTGGTCACGCTATTGGCGCGCCGGGTATCCGTGTTTGAAGCGCGCAGTATCCAACCATCAAAAAAACTTTGGTGAATCGCGGGAGACGTGTTGAGGGTAAGCTCTTCGAGCTGCACAATTAAATTATTTTCAGGCATCCTTAATTTTAGCTGCAATCATCGGGCTCGCTGCTGATGCCGAAAAAACACGTCGCTTCAACACGTATCCTTAGTGCATTCTTAGTGCATTCTTAGTGCATCCTTAGTGCATCCTTAGCGCATCTTTAGCGCACGCAAACGTCTTCCGAAAATATTTCAAGGTCGGCGGTTTTAGCCGCAAATTTTTAGCGATTTGCAAACCCTAGCATTGACGAGCATTTCTAAGGCTTTTAGGCCACTAAAGCCCGCCAGCGCTAGGGTTTCAGAAACGTTGACTGAGAAATGACGCGGCGTAAAAAACCCACAGCCTATACGGCTTGTGACGATAGCGACCTTTAACGCCTAGCTCATATCTTTCAAGCTGCTAATTTAGCCGCCAAAATATCGACGCTCTCAATATTGGGGCCTTCACTCAACAATTCCGGTGCTTTCGCCATCAGCGCAGCGGCGATTGAACCGGTAAGGTGGGCTTGGCGGCCTTCCTCGGCGGCAAATGCATCAAATATTCCGAAGGTCGACGCGTTGAATTTAAGCGCAAACCAGACGGTTGTACCCGCCTCTTGATTGGCTAATGCAAGTGCGCCTTCCAATAAGGTTTGCAATTCCGCTTCCTTGCCTGCCTTAGCATGCAGCTTCACAAATAAACCAACGTTGACCATGATGAATTCCTTCCAGCGTGAATGAAACGATAAAAAATAAATGGCCTGACAATCAAAACAAAGCGAGTGGGACAAAAGTAAGCTACCAGGTGACCCGACAAAAACAACCTGCCTTGTGACCTGGCAGATGACCTGCAATGAGAAATTATCAAGCCGTCAAATACCGCCTTTGCAAGCGCAAATCGAGCGGTTTTTCCAATGCCGTGGCTGATTCGCCATCATTGGCGAAGCTGTGACACATTTTGTTTGTTGTTTAGACAACCGTGAGCGTTACCGCCACATTGCCGCGCGTTGCGTTTGAATATGGGCATACGATATGTGCCGCATCAACCAACGCCTGTGCTGCGGCTTTATCCATACCTGGAATAGTGACGGAAAGATCAACCGTGACGGCGAAGCCGGTCGGAATTGGGCCGATGCCGACAACGGCAGCAACATCGGTTGTATCAGGCAATTTGGTATTGCTTTTACCCGCGACAAATTTCATCGCGCCCAAGAAACACGCCGAATAGCCTGCTGCAAATAGTTGCTCAGGATTGGTGCCTAGCGAGCCAGCACCGCCGAGTTCTTTTGGCGTGGTGAGTTTGACGTCAAGCACTTTGTCAGACGACTCGGCGTGACCTTCACGTCCGCCAGTGGCGTGGGCGTGAGCTTTGTACAAAACGGGGGTGGGTTGATCCATGGTGAACTCCTGAAATTAGTGTGGATGGGTAGAACAGCAAAAATTACTGCAGGTGGAAAAGATAGGACATAAACATTCGGCTAATGTGCCAACAATGAAGCGCGTAATTTTTGTAACGCGCGGGTAAGCGATTTTCGTTCGGCGCTCGAACACTCGGTCGCACACGCGATCTGATCATGAATGACATCTGCTTTTTTCTTCATGCTAGCGCCATCGCGTGTCAGTTTGATGTGAACCTGGCGCTCATCAATCGCGCTGCGCTGCCGCTCGATCAACCCTTGCGTTTGCAAGCGCTTTAATAATGGGGTCAAGGTGCCAGAATCAAGCGAGACTTTTTCGCCCAAAGCAGTAACTGTAACGTCGTCCTGCTCCCAAAGCGCAAGTAAAACAACATATTGCGGGTAGGTAACGCCCAAACCTGACAATAAAGGCCGATAGAGTTTGGTCATCGCGAGGGATGTCGAGTAAATCGCAAAACATAGCTGATTGACCAGAAACATGCTCGCCTCTTCCACCGATCCGCTAGCCGCAGATTGTGAAGCGCTCGATTTGACAGGGGACAGTCGATTTGGCATGGTCTTTTTTTGGATTACTATTTCAAAATGGGAAATAACAGGCTAAATTATACACAACTCTATTGTACACAATATAATATATTAGCGGCTTGTTCTGCGCAAACCTGTTAAACGGGCGTGTCAATACTAAATTTTTTGGCGCAGCAGCATTTTCTGTGGTGACCGCATTCGCGCTCAACGCGTGCGCCGCGCAAGCAGCCGATAATCAACGCATTTTCACACCCAAGCATTTTGGGGCGGGCATTGATATAGCTGGCCAGCCGCGCGTGGAAGAGACAGGGCTGCCGCTCTATCCCGGTGCCGAGGTTGATCGCACCGATTCCGCTGAGCGGGAGGAGCGTGGCGAGCGAGTTGGCAAGCGCGGCGGCAAACAGACAAATAGCGACGAGGAAGGGGTAAATCTCAACCTGTGGTTTGGCTCATACGGCCTGAAGCTGGTCGTGGTAAAACTCAAAACCGGCGACAGTGTTGAACAAGTCAGCGCATTTTACCGAGATGCTTTATCAAAATATGGCGCGATACTTGACTGCAGCGACGCTGATAATTCCCGCAGCGATTCTAGGCGCAAAAGTGCAGCTATGGGTGTAGAAGTTTGGTCAGACTCGGACGTCCGTACAAAGACTGACGGAACATCGAAAGACAGCACGAAAGCGAACTCAAACCAAAAATCCATTCAATTAACGTGCAAAGATGGACAAGTGCATTCGACCAACATCCGCCGCGGCAAACGGTATAAAACCGGTTCAAAACAAAAACAATACGGCGTCGCGGTTCAACCACAAGGCGATGGTGCCACCTTCCAACTATTTTATTTTGAGAAACGCGGTGGTGATGATTGAGCGCATTGCTTTGGTCGCGCTGCTTTGGGTCGCATTCCGTTAGTAGCCACTCTTTTATTAATCACCACAACGAGCGTAAATAAATAGATTTGCATAAACCATTTAAGGCTTTGGCAAGATTAACTCCTAAAATTAATCCCTAAAATTAATTCCGTATAACGCAAGGGTTTCAGAATCGTTTGGCATGATGATGTGCGATTCAAAGCGCAAACCGATTTTCTCTAGCAGCGCGATTGACGGCGTATTGGTGGGCAATGTAATGCCGACCACGCGTCGCAGCATCAATACCTCACGACCATACGCAAGGGCCGCATGTGCGGCTTCCGACGCGAGTCCCTGACCGCGGTATTTCGCCAGAAATGCAAACCCAATATCCACATCGTCAAGCCCTTCGCGCCTGATCAGCCCGCACATGCCCACGGGTGCGCGGTCGGCATTACGCGACGCCAGCATCAATCCAAATCCATCGCGCGCATAGCCTGCCAGATACTTTTCACTAATCTGGCGTCGCGCGTCATCGTGCGTCCGTATGCCGCGGTCACCAATAAATCGTATCCAATCCGGATCATTCAGAAGTTCAAACACAAACGGCGCGTCATCGAGCGTAAATGCCCGCAAGGTGAGATTAGGTGCCGCTATTGAAGCGATTTTATGGGTCATTGGATGTGGTGTTCGATTCAGGAATCGCGCAATACACAGTGTTGTTGATTTCAAGCGCCTGACCGCGTTGCGTTAAATCTTATTGATATCACTTTAAAGATGTTTTGATTGGATTGCGGCGGCGATCGCAATTATTTTTAGCAAGCCTCGATATTTTCGTGTAGTCGTTACTACAGTTTGGTGTAATATCCACTACATCGTTTACTTTTAATTTCACAGCATTTACCTTTTCGCCGGCCCTTACTAATTTTTTTAACTTTTATGCCCGCAGGGTTGTCTGAAAATTATTCAGGCTGCGGGTTCATTGACCTCACCTTTTATATTTTCAATATATGAATACGAAATTCCATTTTTCACGCCGCCGTCCGTTGACCAGCACGTTAAACCCAGTGCTCAAGCTGGCCAGCCTGTTTGCAATCTTGGCGCTTGCTGCATGCAGCAAGACTGAGTCAGGCAAAGCAGAGCCACCGCCGCCGCTGACGGTCGCCGTCGTTAAAATCGCCTCGGCGCAGGTGCCGATTCTGGTGGAGGTGGTGGGTCGCACCGAGGGGTCTCGCGAGGTGGAAATTCGCTCGCGCGTAACCGGGATCGTTGAAAAACAAATGTATTCCGAAGGTGAACCCGTGCGCGCCAACAAGGTGCTGTTCCGGATTGAGCGGATGCCATTCGAAAACGCGCTGGCGCAGGCGCGTGCGGCACTCAATCAGGATCGTGCCAAGCTCGAACAGGCGCAGCGTGAAAATACCCGTCTGCAAGGCCTGCTGGCAAAAAAAGCCATCAGTGCACGCGAGGCCGACGATACCGGCACCGGGCTTAAACAAGCAGAAGCCGCTGTGCAATCGTCGGAAGCTCGTTTGCGCGATGCCGAATTAAATCTTTCTTACACTTCTGTCAGCGCCCCGATTGGCGGCATTACCGGTCGGGCACAACGGTCTGAAGGTAGTTTGGTTAATGCGGGGACCGACAGCAGCTTGCTGACGACAGTTACCCAAACAGATCCGATCTGGGTGCGTTTCTCGCTTTCAGAGTCAGAACATAGTTTGCTGCGCGGCAATGAAGGCAAACGTGCGGCGGTAAAACTGCTGATGGCGGATGACCGCGAATATGCAGCCAAAGGAAAACTTAACTTTGCTGGCTCGAACGTGGATTCCAAATTAGGCACCGTCCAGTTGCGTGCTGAATTCGCCAATCCTGATCTAACCCTGCTTCCCGGCCAGTTCGTACGCACGCAGCTAATTGCCGGCGTTCAGGATGCCATCGTCATACCGCAATCTGCGGTGTTTCAAAATGATCAAGGCCGATACGTTTGGGTAGTCGGCGCGGAAAACAAGGCCACGCAACGAAAAGTCGAAGCAGGCAGCTGGGTCGGACACAACTGGATTATCAAAAGCGGGTTAAAAAATGACGACCTGGTGATCACCGACAACCTCATCAAACTCAAACCCGGCATGGTTGTAAACGCCCAGACAGGCAATGCTATACCCACAGCGGCCGATCCGCCTGCACAGGCCACCAGCATTGCCACGCCTGCTGCAGCGAACAAGAAATAAGCGCGCCATGAATTCAAAGTTCTTTATCGAACGCCCCGTATTTGCGGGCGTAATCGCGATCGTTATTATCATTGCGGGCTTGATCGCAGCCACGTTGTTACCTATCGCCGTGTATCCCGAAATAGCACCGCCCACGGTAACCGTCACCACTAGTTACCCTGGTGCCAGCGCGGAAACACTCGCCAAAACGGTGGCCGCGCCGATCGAGGAACAATTAGCCGGCGTTGAGAAGCTGACCTACTACAGTTCAAGCTCATCATCAAACGGAACCATGACGCTGACGGCGACTTTTGAACCAGGCACCAATGTGGATCAAGCCGTTTTCAATCTCAACAATAAAGTTCAGCTTGCGTTGCCGCGCCTGCCAGAAGATGTGCGGCGCAGCGGTATCACCGTTCAAAAGCGTTCCAACGATATTCTCGTCGTGGTCGCGCTGTCTTCTTCCGATAATCGTTTTGACACCTTGTATTTGTCAAACTACATGTCGATCAATTTAGCCGATGAATTAAAGCGCATTCCCGGCGTCGGCGATCTCACCATTTTTGGCGCACGCGATTACTCGATGCGGGTGTGGCTGAAACCCGACAAAATGGCGCAACTCGGCATTACACCAACCGAAATTGCAGCCGCGTTGCGCGCACAAAATAATCAATACGCCGCTGGCAAAATCGGTGCCGAGCCCGCCCCACCCGGTCAGGAAATTGTCTATACCGTCACCGCCGCAGGGCGTCTGCTTGATCCTGAAGAATTTGGCCAGGTCGTCGTACGCGCAGGCGGGCCCGGCGGTGTGCTCAGGCTCAAAGACGTTGCACGACTTGAGCTGGGCGCGCTTAACTACGACACGTCCAATACCTTGAACGGTAAGCCCGCCATCGCCGGGGCCGTCTTTCTGCAATCGGGCTCCAACGCGCTTGACGTCGCTGATGCCGTGCGCAAACGTATGGATGAATTAAAAATGAATTTCCCGGAGGGAATGCAATACAGCATTCCGTTCGACACAACGCGCTTTGTGCAGTCATCAATCAAAGAAGTGATCATCACCATTCTTGAAGCCGCACTCCTAGTAGTGCTGGTGGTGTTCGTATTTTTGCAGAACTGGCGGGCGACCATCATTCCTGTAGTCGCCGTGCCGGTATCGTTAATTGGTACGTTCGCCGGGCTGTGGGTAGTCGGGTTTTCAATCAATACACTCACCATGTTTGCAATGGTTCTCGCGATTGGCATTGTTGTGGATGATGCAATCGTGGTGCTTGAGAACGTTGAGCGTTTAATGCGCGATGAAAAAATGTCGCCCTTCGATGCGTCGGTCGAAGCCATGCGCGAGGTGTCGGGCGCGGTCGTCGCCATCGTGCTGGTTTTGTGTGCCGTGTTTGTGCCGGTGGCTTTCCTGGGCGGTATTGCGGGCGCAATGTATCGGCAGTTCGCGTTAACAGTCGCCATTTCGGTGGTCATTTCAGGTTTCACGGCACTGACATTGACCCCCGCCTTATGTGCCATTTTGTTGAAACCGGGCGAACATGATTCGAAGCTGTTCCGCCCATTCAATCGCGGTTTCGATTGGGTTACCCGGCGTTTCCTGGGCACGGTTGATCTGGCGCTGAAAAGACGTCTAGGCTCGCTGGTGGTATTCCTGCTCATGCTCGCCATAGGCACCCTGCTATTTCTGCGCCTGCCGACCAGTTTTGTGCCGGGTGAGGATCAGGGCTATTTATTTGGCTCCGTCCAATTGCCCGATGGAGCAACACTGGAGCGAACCAGTAAAGCCACCGGACAAATGCAGCAGCTGCTCACCGGCATTTCAGCGGTCGAGAACGTGCTCGTCATTAACGGATTTGATTTGATCGGCGGCGGTAACAAAACCAATGCAGGTACGATGTTTATTCCGCTGAAGCCGTGGGAGGATCGAGAGGGCAGCGCACGGGAAACTGCAGTCGAGATCACCCGCAAAGCGGCAACACTCAAAGACGGTACCGCATTCGCCTTTAACCCGCCCACCATTCGCGGAATTGGTCAGGCAGGCGGCTTTGAAGTGTATGTGCAGGGACGCGGCAACGCTGACCCCAAGCGGCTATCTGAAGTCGTGCAGGATTTTATGGCCGCGCTAAAAAGCCATCCCTCACTCACCGCCGTTAACTCGTTTTACCGCCCCACTTCGCCGCAGCTCAGGGTAGACGTTGATCGCGAAAAGGCAATGGCGCTGGGTATCGTGGTGTCGGATGTATTCGATGCGCTGCAAAGCACCATGGGCACGCTTTACGTCAATGACTTCAATAAATTTGGCCGAACCTATCGCGTGCAGTTACAAGCCGATGCTGGCTATCGCGCCAAGCCAGAGGACCTCGGCAATGTCTATGTGCGGTCCAACACCACCAATGAAATGATTCCGCTTAAAGCAGTAGTGTCGACTCGCTACCTAACCGGTCCTGAACAGCTTGAGCGCTACAACGGCTTTCTGGCGGCCAAGGTTCTGGGCGCAGGCAAACCGGGTATCAGTTCAGGCGATGCGATTCGTGCGGTCGAAGAAGTTGCCGCCAAGGTTCTGCCAGAGGGCTATCAAATCGCATGGACAGGACAGGCATTCCAGGAGAAACGTGGCGGTAGCGCATCGATATATGCATTTGGTTTCGCCATCGTGATGGTATTTTTGATTCTTGCGGCGCTCTACGAACGCTGGTTGCTGCCCACTGCCGTGTTGTTGGCGGTGCCGTTTGCGATTGTAGGTGCCCTGGGGTTTGTGCTTCTGCGCGGGCTGGAGAACGATATTTATTTCCAGATTGGGCTCGTGGTATTGATTGGATTGGCGGCGAAAAACGCGATTTTGATTGTTGAATTTGCGCAACAAGGTTATCTCGACGGTTTGTCGCCCATCGAGGCCGCAGTGCAGGCGGCGCGCCTGCGATTCCGACCGATCGTGATGACCTCGCTTGCGTTTGTATTGGGCGTGGTACCGCTGGTGTTTTCCAGCGGTGCGGGCGCGGCGGCGCGGCGATCAATGGGCACCGGTGTATTCGGCGGCATGATCGTCGCGACCTTTGTCGCCACCATCTTCGTGCCGTTATTTTTTGTAATGACCAGCCGCTCGCGCAAAAAACCGGGCGATAGAAACTCGTCAGCAGGCAGCATCTCGCCCCCACCGCCGAACGTTG
>JANYGV010000192.1 GCA_025359285.1 Burkholderiales bacterium | reverse complement strand
CCCGTGGACACTAATGCGATTGGCGCACCCACCAGCGCTTCAAAGCGCCGCAAATAGTTTTGCGCAGCAGCAGGTAGCTCATCCCAATTTTTAACGCCCACGGTGCTTGTCGACCAGCCGGGATGATCTTCATAGATCGGTTCACACAGCATAATATTTTCAGCACCATACGGCAGGATATCCACCACCTCGCCGCCGATTTTGTATCCAGTACAAATTCGCAGTGTCTTCAAACCATCGAGCACGTCGAGTTTGGTAATACATAGTCCGGTCAGTCCATTTATTTGCGCCGCGCGCTTTAATGCAGCGGCATCAAACCAGCCACACCGCCGTGGGCGACCTGTAACCGAGCCGTATTCATTGCCGCGCTTGCGTAATTGCTCACCGATATCATTTTCCAGCTCGGTTGGGAACGGCCCTGAGCCCACTCGCGTAGCGTAAGCTTTGGTGATGCCAAGCACGTAATGTAGCGCCTGCGGCCCCACACCCGCACCGGCGGACGCCTGACCGGCCAGACAGTTCGATGACGTCACATAGGGATAAGTGCCGTGATCTACGTCGAGCAGCGCGGCCTGCGCGCCCTCAAACAACAATTGTTTGCCACTATCCATTAGCGCATGAAGCTCTGCCGATACGTCTGCAATCATCGGCTTCAAGCGCTCAACCATCGCCAGGGTGGGCTCATAAACCGATTCAAAACTGACCGCGGCCACTTTCAAATACTGGGTCAGAACAAAGTTGTGATAATCGAGAACTTCAATCAATTTTTCACGAAAGCGATCCGGGAACAAAAGATCGTTGAGCCGTATTGCGCGACGTGCCACTTTGTCCTCATAAGCCGGACCGATTCCGCGACCCGTGGTACCAATTTTTGCGACGCCCATTTTGGCCTCACGAGCCTGATCCACGGCAACGTGATATGGCAAAATCAGCGGGCAGGCCTGGCTGATGCGCAGGCGGTTCACCACATCCAGCCCGGCGGCGGTCAGCTCGTCAATTTCTTGCAGCAGGGCAGCGGGCGACAGCACCACGCCGTTGCCGATGTAGCAGGTCACATGCGGGTGCAACATGCCCGACGGCAACAAACGCAGTATGGTTTTTTTACCGTTCACGACCAGCGTATGTCCCGCGTTGTGGCCGCCTTGAAAGCGAACCACGCCCGCCACTTCGTTAGTGAGCCAGTCGACAATCTTGCCCTTGCCTTCGTCGCCCCATTGCGTACCGATTACAACAACGTTTTTTGCCATAATTTTCCTGACCGCTTTCCTATGAATTTTGTAGCGAAACAACGGCATATTGGCCGTTTACTAAAACCAGTTCCCGGTTGCAACCGAGTTCATGCGTATGCTCGTCGTGTCCGGGCAAACGTGCGATCACAATTTCACCCGCCGCGCGCAATTTAGCCATTTCAGCGCGTGCATCAGCATCTTCTGTCACCGGTGCTAGGATTGCGTGACGGGTGCTCCCGGCGGCTATGAGCGGCAATAATGATTTCAAATCAAGACTGAATCCGGTTGCCGCGCGGGCGCGGCCAAACGCCTTGCCAACTTCGTCATAGCGACCGCCGCGCGCCACCGCATCGGAAGCACCATCCGCAAATGCCGCAAATACCACGCCACTTTCGTAGTTAAAACCACCCAGCTCGCCCAGATCAATGCTCACCACGACACCCTGTGCGCTAAATTTCGCATAAATCGACTTAAGTTGAGCGAGCGCCCCGGTAATACGCGCATCGGTAGGCAGCAAACTGGCCGCACGTGCAAATACTTCTTCACCGCCATATAAAGTTGGCAGCGCAAGTAACGCTTTTACTAGCTTGTCTGCGCTTTCTGAAGGCTGAATCGATTGGCTCAGATTAATGAGCGCGGGAATGTCTTTCGCCTCCGTGGCCACAAACATCGCCTCTGCGGTATCAACACTCGCACCGGCCAGATCAACAAGCGCGCGAAAAATGGCCGGATGACCAATATCGAGCTGCACCGCGCTGACGCCAATCGCCCTTAAGGCATCCAGCATCAATTGCTGGATCTCGATATCCGCTTCCAGCCCCGAGTGTCCGTAAAGCTCCGCACCAGCCTGAAATGGCTGGCGACTTTTCCCCAAGCCGGAGGGCAGTGTATGCAGCACACTTCCGGCATAGCAGAGGCGTGAAATGCCCTGACGATTCAACACGTGTGCATCAATGCGCGCCACTTGCGGAGTGGTATCTGCGCGGATGCCCATGGTGCGGCCCGATAGTTGGTCGACTAATTTAAATGTCGCCAAATCCATGTCGTGGCCGCTGCCCGATAGCAATGAATCCACGTATTCCAGCAGGGGCGGTACCACCAATTCATAGCCGTGGCTCGCAAATAAATCGAGCGCAATGCGCCGCGCACGCTCCAGCTTCTGCGCATCGTGGGGCAGCACGTCTTCAATGTGTTCGGGTAATGCCCAAGTTCTCATAATTTTGCAGTGCGCTCGATAACTAGAAAAATTTCGGGGACCGGATTATTGCTATCAATCTGAATTCTTGCGCGCTATCAGCCGGCGTCATTAGCCACCGCCACAAAACCCGCACGCAAAAACGGCGCGCCCATTTTGGGACGCGCCGTAGTCAAATTATACGCGAACGAATCGCGAAAGGCAGGCAGTGTGTCTCTAATGCTTATTACTTTGCAATCCGATCAAGCTGGCGTTTGAAACACTAACCCTAGAATTGCTTATTTTCCCGTCTTGCCTGGGCTTTTCAAATATTTGAAGAACTCAGAACTCGGATCCAACACCATCACGTCGCTGCGGTTTTTGAAGCTTTTTTGATAGGCTTCCATGCTTCGGTAAAACGCATAGAACTCAGGATTTTTGGTAAATGCTTGGGCATATATTTTTGATGCTTCCGCATCGCCCTCACCTTTAAGTTTTTGCGCATCGCGATTCGCTTTTGCCAACAGAATGCCACGCTCGCGTTCAGCCTCGGCCCGAATTTTTTCAGCTTCGCCTGCACCAGTTGACCGTAATTCATTGGCCACACGTTTGCGCTCCGAATCCATCCGCTGATAAACGGCTGCGCTGATTTCAGGCACCAGATCGACCCGCTTTAAACGCACGTCAACCACCTCAATACCAATACTGTGCGCATCCTTGTCGGTTTTGACCCGCAAGTTATTCATGAACTTGTCGCGCTCGCCAGAAATTACCTCCGCCAGTGAGCGTTGACCAAATTCTGCTCTGAGGTCATCGTTAACGCTCTGCGAAAGCCGTAACTCTGCCCGGGTAAGATCTCCACCCGTTGAAACATAGAATTGTTGAAAATCAACGATGCGATATTTAACGTATGAATCGACCAAAACGTTATTTTTTTCTTTGGTTTGAATGCGCTCAGGGTCTTTGGTATCCAGGGTCTGAATACGCGTGTCATAAACGCGAATATTTTCGATCATGGGTAATTTGAAATACAGGCCCGGTTCCTTTTGGATGGCACGCACTTCACCCAGTCTGAATTTAATGGCGGCTTGTCGCTGATCGACGGTGTAGGCCGACATGACCAGAATGATCAGGATAAGAAGGACGACAATACCGATAAAGGGGAGATTTTTTTGCATAGTGTTTTCCGAAATCTTTGTGGCGCTCTGGCCGGAATGTCAAATTAGCAATGCGGATCAGCGCTGCCTGAATTAGCGGTTTTCACGCGCGCGCGGATCGCGTGCGCGCGTTGCGTCGACTGCTACCGGCGCCGTCGGCGGTGTTTGGCTGGCAATTGCCGCCGCGCGCTGCGTCGCCGTTTCAGAGGAAATAGCTTCTGGCAATGTGGATTGGTTTTGCATTTGCATAATCTTGTCCAGCGGGATATAGAGCATGTTCTGGCCGCCTTTTTGATCGACTAAAACTTTGCTGGTGTTTTGCATAATCTGTTGCATCACATCCAGATAAATACGCTGACGCGTGACACCTGGCGCTTTTTCATACTCGGTTAAAATTTGCGAGAAGCGCGACGCATCGCCCTGAGCATTCGCGGTCACGCTCTGCTTATATCCTTCGGCCTCTTCAAGCAACCGAGCGGCTGAACCGCGTGCTTTCGGCAAAATATCATTTGCATAGGCTTCACCTTCGTTTTTCAACTGCTCACGAATTTGCTTGGCGCGAACCGCGTCATCAAAGCTGGCCTGTACAGGCTGCGGAGGCTGGGCGTTTTGCATTGTTACCGTTGCGATTTTCACACCTGTTTGATATCGATCCAGCAATGCCTGCATGAGAACTTTCGCGCGAGCACCAATGTCGGCACGCCCTTCATAGAGTACAAAATCCATTTTCGATTTGCCCACAATTTCCCTCATGGCTGTCTCCGCGACTTGCGTAACAGCCCCTTTCGGATCTTTATTGGTAAACAAATAAAATTTTGGATTGCTGATCGTGTACTGAACGGCGAATTGCACGTCTACAATATTTTGATCTTCAGTCAACATTTGGGCCTCTTCTGGCACCTTGGTCTTTTGGTTGTTTCGGTGACCCACTTCGATCACCTCGACGTTGTCCATGTTGACAATTTCATGGCTTTCAATGGGATACGGAAGCCGCCAGTTAAGTCCAGGCTCCGCCAGAACATCCTTGGCTTTTCCCAAACGCAACTCAATTCCTTTGCGTCCGGTTTCAACAATATAGAAGCCGCTTGCAAGCCATACCGCCAATGCCAAAATAATCGCGAATAAAAAACCGCCACCCATAGCTGCTTTGCTCGGGCCGCCGAATGGGCCGCTACCGTTATCGCCGCCGCCGGTTGTTGGATTTTTTTTGCCAAACAGCCCGCTTAATTTCTGATTAAATTTACGAACGATCTCGTCGAAATCTGGCGGACCGCTTTCATTCTTGTTGCCGCGTTTACCCCATTGCGGATCGTTCATCGACATTTCTGCACCCGCCGTCACAGTGGCGCGCAACCTGTGGTCATAACTGTATTTCAACCTAGCCGCAGGATAGGCCAATGC
>JANYGV010000191.1 GCA_025359285.1 Burkholderiales bacterium | reverse complement strand
TTAATGCGCGTTAACGACGTTTCAATTTCCAACGGCGGACTCTGGATTAAAGAGGCGTTTTCAATCTTCCGCGCGCAACCATTACAGTGGATCGCGCTGATGTTGACATGGCTGGTCGTGTCGCTGGCATTGGTGGCGCTGGTGCCATTTATCGGTGGGCCCATTTCTAAAATTCTTCAGCCCGCGTTTTTTGCTGGGTTTATGTTGGCTTGCCGTGACCAGACAGCGGGAAAGCGGGTTACGCCCGCGCATTTGTTTTCGGCGTTGCGCGTCAACGCTCGCGCCTTGATTGCCATCGGCGGGCTGGTGTTGCTACTAGAAGCGACGCTCGCTATTTCGTTATCAGCGCTCGGGTTTCATCCAGAATTTGGTACCAATCCCGATCTGGAGGCCGCGGCTAACACGCTGCGTGCGTCGCTGGAAGGCAAGGAGATATTGCTCACCGTCAGCTTCGTACTAGCCAGCTTGATCATGGGTGTTTTCTGGTTTGCCCCACCGCTGCTGGCATTCCATAAAATGCCGCCGACTCACGCGTTGCGCTGGAGTTTCTTTGCGTTTTTAAGCAACCTCATGCCGATGATGTTTTTCGGCGTGCTGATGATGGCGCTGATGTTGTTGTGCGCTCTGTCTGCGGGCTTGGGATTCATTGCAGTTCTGCCACTATTTATGATCTCAAGCTACACCAGCTATCAACATGTTTTCACTGACGAATTGCCTTCGCCAGAAAGTTAAGCCGACTTCTTTTCTGTGGTGGCGGCAGTGTTACCCGACGTAGGCACCGATTTCAAACGCGGACGCACTTGCGCGACGTACTCCGGCACCCAGCGCTTCAGGTCGCGGCGCACGTCTGAATCTTCGGGCATGCGATCCTGCTGCAGCCAGGCAGTAACGCTCTCGATAAAGCCTGCATCGACCTCTCGCGCCTTGGCGATGCGCAATTTGGGATGCGGTGTTGGCCGCGTATGTTCGTCGTCGGCGAGCAATTCTTCAAACAATTTTTCGCCCGGGCGAAGACCGGTATAAATCACTTTGATGTCATTGTCGGTTTGCTCGGATAGCCGAATCATGTCATGCGCCAGATCGACGATTTTGATCGGCTCACCCATGTCCAGCAAAAATACTTCGCCGCCCAATCCCATGGTCCCCGCCTGCAGTACCAGCTGTGCGGCTTCCGGGATCGACATGAAATATCGCACCATGTCAGGATGCGTCACGGTGACCGGGCCACCATTATCAATCTGCTCCTGAAACCGCGGAATCACACTGCCGGCACTACCCAGCACATTACCAAAGCGCACCATCTCAAACCGCGTCTCGCCGGTCTGCTGTAGCGCCTGGCAGACCATTTCAGATAACCGTTTGGTCGCGCCCATCACGTTGGTGGGATTCACCGCTTTGTCGGTTGAAATAAATACAAATTTTTTCACGCCAAATTCGATCGCTGCCTGCGCCACAATCAAGGTGCCGAGCACATTGTTTTGTACCGCTTCCCATGCATTGGTTTCTTCCATCAGCGGCACGTGCTTGTAGGCGGCCGCATGGAACACCAGCGAGGGCGCGTATTGGTGCATGGCGTGGGCCACGCGTTTGGCGTTTTTAATATCGCCAATTACCGACGCGATCGGCAAATTCTCAAATTCATCACGCAGCGATTGCTCAATTTTATAAAGCGCGAATTCGCTTTGCTCGAACAGCACCAAGAGCGAGGGCTGAAAACTCGCAATTTGGCGGCACAGCTCAGAGCCGATCGAGCCGCCGCCGCCGGTGACCATGATGACTTTACCGGTAATCAAATCATGCAGCCCTGCATCGTCGAGTACGATGGTCTCGCGCTTCATCAAATCTTCAACCGCCACGCGACGGATTTTTGGCGGCTGGACTTTGCCATTGGCACCCACGCTCATGGTGATGCCGTTGAATTTCGGCACGGTCAATACCGATATCCGCGCCTTGTTGCAAATTTCCACAATACGACGGCGCACCGGGTAAGTAACGGACGGCATCGCGATAATCGCGTGCTTCACTTTGAGGGTGCGTGCGACGCGAGGCAATTCATCAATCGCACCCAGCACCCGTGCGCCGTGAAGCAAACGATGGCGCTTGTTAGGATCATCATCCATCAGCCCGACCACGCGCCATTCGGTGCTGCGTGAAAGCTCTTTAATCAGTCCCACCGCGCCATCACCCGCGCCCAGCACCACCACCGGCGTGCCCTGCTCGCCAGCCTTGCCGTAAATACGCCATTCAGCCCACGAGCGATAGCCAATGCGGCTGCCCGCCATCAGCACCACCAGCAGCAATGCCTGCACCACAAAATGCGCTGCTGAAAAACCGTTCGCCCCGTTTCCCCATGAACCCACCCACAATGTGAGGGCCACCGCCGTCGAGCCCGCGATCACGCTGGCCACAATGCGCTGCACATCCGGCAAGCTGGAATATCGCCATAGGCCCTGATACATACCGAACACGGTAGAAACTACGGCCTGCACCGGCACGGCAACCGCCAGAAGCGGCCAAAGATTGCCCAGCACTGCAATGTCGAACGGGGCTAACGAAGATACTATGGGCCCAGCCGACGAGGATGCGTTTGAAAATAGCAAAACGGTGGCGGTCCACGATACAACAACCATCACAGCATCATGTGCAAACGCTAAAACAGCGCGTTCGTTGATCGAAAAACTTGTCATATCGACCTTAATAAATTCTAGTTTTCTTGTTATTTCGCCGCTATTTTTTACTTGATGTGCATCGTGAGATTTACGTCGCTTTTAGGTTCACGCAACGTTCTAAAAAAATCAAAATTATTGCATATATTAACACCCACAAAGCGAGCATTGGCGCGACGGCGGGTACTCTTGTAGCGATCAACGCAGAAGCGCTGCAGCCTGCCATAAGCCAGTAGTAAGAGAGCGCGGTGCGCCGATGGTTCCATCCAGAAAGAATCAATCGATGATAGTAGTGTTGTCGATGGGCGACCCAGATTTTCTCGCGCCGAATAATTCGCTTGAGCAGCGTCAGCGTTGCATCGACAATAAAGGGTGAAAACACCAGCAAAGGAAACCACCATTGCCATAAACCAACTGTGACGCCGTGGATGCCTAGCGTGGCGGCAAGAAAGCCAAGGGGAATGGAGCCCGCATCGCCCATGAAAACTTTCGCGGGCGAAAAATTGAAAAACAAAAAGCCCAGCGCTGCACCCGAGATGATCGCGGAAAGGTTGGCAATCGGCGTTGC